>NZ_CEYNZH010000066.1:0-16422 GCF_982874595.1 Oceanospirillum sp.
CTTGCGAATCCGATCAGTATCTTTGCCTGGCTGGACGTAGTGGTTTCAGCACTCGCTTTAATCGCTTTTATTATGGTGGAAAGCAAACGCGCTCAGGTTCGCTACTCCTGGCTGGCGATTCTGGGGACCTTAACGGTGGGCGTGTCCTGCGGTTTACCCCTGTTCCTCTATCTGCGAGAGCGTGCTTTACCGGCCCGTCAGGAGTTTTTCTAACCCATCCAGCACCATATTGAAGCCAAAACTGAAGTCCTGAATTCCGAGGTGACGCTTAGCGATCACCTCGTGGGTCAGGGCGTTCAGATTGGGATACTCTTCCGGCGGGATCATCGCTACATAGCTTTTGGCCACTTCGGCATACTCTTCTGCCTCAAAGGGAAAATTCAGCTCCTGCAAGGTAAAACCGTAGATGTAGCTGTCCATCGCATTCCAGGCATAATCCGCCTCAGCCAAACTGAATCCCGCTTTCAGCAGGCAACCCAGGGTATCATCGACATAATGCAGCATGACCGGTCCCGCATTAACCCGGGAGACCAGAGGTAAGGTCGCCCACGGATGCGCCAGCAAAACCTTGCGCGCATTGTCTGCCCGTAACGCCATCGCCTGTCGCCACGGAAGCGTCTGATCCGGCGATCCCATCTCAGCCACCACCCGTTCCACCAGACCATCGATCACCGCTTCTTTATTGGCGACATGGTTATAAAGCGACATCGCTTTAACCCCTAACCGATCCGCTAAGCGACGCATAGACAGGGTATCCAGCCCCTCTTCATCGACGAATATCAGAGCCTCGGCCAGCACTTTCTCCCGACTGAGTTTGTTACGGGGGGATTTTTTTTCAGTCGCGCTCACCGCCGCAGCTGTTGGCTTTTTCTCTGACATTTCAATTCCTTAAACGGATGGTGCAGGCACAGATAATGCCCTGAGAAAAAGATTAGCTCAAATCGCCCTTTACTTACAGCGTAAGTTTTGTCATTTTATAAAAAGCTTACAGCGTAAGTATTTAGTGATTTCCGGAGTCTATTCCATGGATAACCTGATGAACACAACACCCGAAATGAAAACCCTGTTCTGCCCCCGCTATGGTGCCCCCGATGTACTTGAAGTGCGCCATCTGGCAAAGCCCGAACCTGAAGCGGGACAGATTCTGATAAAGATCACCGCATCTGCCGTCTCTCAGGCGGATACCATGATGCGCACCGGAACGCCCTTCTTCGCCCGACTGATGCTGGGGCTAACCCGGCCGAAGCATCCGGTACTGGGTACGGGTTTTGCGGGAGTGGTCGAGGCCATCGGTGAAGGTGCAGAGCGATTCCATGTGGGCGATAAAATCTATGGCGAAACATCGCTGGATTTCGGGGCTAATGCAGAATACCTCTGTCTGGATGAAGCCAGTCTGCTCAGCCTGCAGCCGGAAGCGCTGACCGATGCGCAGTGCGCGCCACTGTGCGATGGGGCTTTAACCGCATGGAATTTCCTGCACCGTTTAGGGGAGATCAAAGCGGGTGATAAGGTCCTGATCAACGGTGCATCCGGCAGTGTCGGCAGTGCTGCGGTACAGATTGCCAAAGCGGCAGGAGCCGAAGTGACCGCCTTGTGCAGCCGCCCCAATCATGACTGGGTCGAGCAGATCGGCGCGGATCATCTGATCGATTACCAAAGTCTGGATGTGACGGAAGGTCAAAAGCAGTACGACATCATTTTTGATTGCGTCGGCAAGTTCAGCTTTGCCCGCTGCAAAAAGATTCTGACCCCACAAGGGCGTTATCTGTCACCCGTGCTTACCTTGCCGCTACTGCTGAATATGCTGGCGACCCGATGCTCAAAAGGCAAAAAAGCCCTCTTCTCTGCCACAGGGCTTTTGCCGGTGCCGCAACTGCAGGGCTATCTGAAACAACTGGAGAGGCTGATCAGAAACGGTCAGCTGACCACGGTGATGGATCGTGAGTTTAATCTGGAACAAGGAGCAGAAGCGCACCGCTATGTGGAGTCGATGCGTAAGAAGGGATCGATTGTGCTAAGACCCTGATCGCATGAAATCCTAAAGTGACCCGTGACTTAATGCACACCACTTTTGGAAAACAGGTTCAGTACCAGCACACCGGAGAGGATCAGGCCGATACCCAGTAATCCCATGGCATCAATCTTTTGCTGGAAAACCACCCAACCAATCAGAGCCATCAGGACAATACCCGCACCCGCCCAAACCGCATAGGCGATCCCTACCGGGATCGTCTTCAGCGTCAGGGATAGCATCCAGAATGCGATGCCGTAACCGGCCACCACAGCAACAGAAGGCCAGATTCGGGTAAAACCCTCACTACCTTTAAGAGCAGAGGTACCTATCACCTCTGCAACAATGGCGATTGCAAGATATAACCAGGCACTCATAAAATCGCTCTCCGGCACATAAAAAAATAACGGTCATCAATCATCAGGGGGCAACCTGTCTTTGAGGGTTGGGGTAGCATAACGCCTTAATATCAAAAGACAATTTAGTCTTTGATATAGCGCAACCGTTTTAAACATTCCAATGTTATACTTCGAAATCTTTTACCCTATACCCTGCACTGACACAGTCACTTAGGATAGCGAGGTGGTATGCACAGCAATCAATGGAACCAGATCTTCCAGCACGCCCCTATCGGGATGCTTGTGCTGACCCCGGAAGGTCAGGTAATGCACTGCAATCCAACTGCCTCCGCGTTCTGGGGCGATACACTCTGCTGCCAACCCGAGCAGGATCTTCCGGCAATCATGGAAATGTCCATGACGGAACTGATTGAGCACTTTAAGGCCAGCGATGAGCCTCTGATCAGCACCCGAGAGCTGACAATCAAAAAACCTGCATCCGAGGCTTCTAATCGATCCGTCTGGGTACACTTTACGGTATCCCCTATTCGCAACGATCACGGCACACTGACGGAACTACTGGTCAGCCACCAGGATATCAGTGATCAGATCTATAACCGTCAGGTTATCGAGAACACCGCCCAAGGGGTTTCAGCGATCAGCGGCCAGGGATTCTTTGAATCATTGGTTACTCATTTGGCGCGTATTTTTGATGCAAAATACGCCTTTATCGGTCTTTTGGATGAAACCGCAAACGCTCGTCGCGAGATAAAAACGCTGGCCCTGAGTGCGAACGGCAAGATCTGCGATAACTTTCGCTACGCACTGCAAAATACCCCTTGTGATAACGTTCTCAGTCAAAGCACCTGCGCTATCTGCGAAGGCGTTCAGCAGCTCTATCCCGATGACCTTCTCCTTCAGGAGATGCAGATTGAGGGCTACATCGGCACCCCCATATTTGCCCCTAAAGGCCGTGCCATGGGGATTATGGTGGTACTGGATACCAAGCCCCTTGAGCGGCTGGATCAGGTTAAAAGTATTCTTGAGATCTTTGCTGCCCGGGCAGGGGCAGAGATTCAGCGGCTGGAAGCGGAACAGCAGATCCATCGTATGGCCTACGAGGACTACCTGACCCATCTGCCAAATCGCGCCAGCCTCTATGAGCAACTGCACAGCCTGAAGAACAGCGGTAAGGCTATTAAAACAGAGCCTCACTCTGCACTGTTCATGATTGATCTGGATAATTTTAAAACCATCAACGATGCCCTTGGTCACGATATTGGTGATGAGATCATTCGTAAAGCCGGTGAACGCCTGCGCCAGAAACTACCGGATGAGGTTTTTATCTCCCGTATCGGAGGGGATGAGTTTGTCGTGCTGCAAACGGATGTCACAAACGGCATCGACAAACATCAGGTTGGGTTAATCGCGGAAAAAATTCTCTTCCTTCTGGGCCAGCCGTTTCAAATCGGCGACCGTATTATCAATATCAGTGCCAGTATCGGCGCGGTGCTCTTCCCTCAAACCAACCTGGCAGATAACTGCTCTGAGCTGGACCTGATGCGTTATGCCGATATCGCACTTTATCAGGCAAAAAGCGCAGGCCGGGAACGTTTTGTCATCTACTCCCCTGAGCACCAGCAGGAAGTTAACGAACGCCTTGAAATAGAGCGCGGCCTGCGTGACGCCCTGCAGTATGATCAGCTGAAAATCTATATGCAGCCACAGGTTAACCCCCAGGGCACCGCACTGGGTGCCGAAGTTCTGCTGCGATGGGTTCATCCTGAAAAAGGCATGATTCCGCCTTTCCGTTTTATTCCTATCGCAGAAGAAACCGGGTTGATTTTGCGCATCGGTCACTGGGTACTGGATAAAACACTGGAGATGCTGGCAAGCTGGCAACAAAGTGATCGCCCATCACCCAAGTCGATCTCTGTTAATGTCTCAGCCTGGCAGTTTTCTCAGCCAGACTTTGTCCTGACTACACGCGCTCTGTGTGAAAAGTGGCAGATATCCCCTGAACGCATCGTGCTTGAAGTGACCGAAACCGCACTGCTTCGGGATATTACCGAAACCCGCCTCAAGCTTCAGACCTTACGCAAGGAAGGCTTTCGTATCTCGCTGGATGACTTTGGTACCGGCTATTCATCCCTCGCCTACCTGCGGGATCTGCCGCTGGATGAACTGAAAATAGATAAAAGCTTTATTGATGAAGTGCAACCCGGCCACCCGCAACCCTTGGTGGAATCAATGATCGCTATCGGCAAGCATATGAAGATGGATGTGGTCGCTGAAGGTGTGGAAACTGCTGAGCAGGCCGCACAACTGGAACAGATGGGCTGCATCATCTATCAGGGTTATCATTATGCACGGCCAATGCCAGTCGAAGACCTGCCCAGCTGGATCGAAAATCAGAAAGGCCTGCTCTGATCGTATCGTCTAGAGAGCTTCGGGGGCATTGCGTTGACAGTTCCAGCAAAACTCGAAGCTGGCTTCATTCTGTTCGCCGCAACCACTGCAAAACCAGGGTGCGTCCATGGGGGACTCAAAGGCCGCCAGAGCCTCTCTGGCTCTGGTAAAATCCGCCGCTTCCACCCAAAGCGCCACCTCGGTCTCCTGAGGGGGCAGCTCTCCGGCACCCGCCACCAGCCCTTCACCTTTCAGGCTGACCTCAATGCCCATCGCCTGCAGCATTCCCTTGAGGTTATGAGCTTCCAGCAGATGACTGGCGTTATAAACCTTTAACCAATCCTGTTCGGGCATCTTATTCTCCGTACCAAACTCAACAACCAAACCCTATAACCTTATCGACACCTCTAACTCATTCAGCCTGACGGCATCACTCACAGAGCACCGCCGTCATAGGATGCTGCTCAGGGGAACAACCCAGCTGATGCTGGGCTTCCGCTTTGGCGGCGTTAAGAATCTGGTCTGACAACTCCCCATCACCGGCAGCCCGCGCCAATGCAACACCACCGATCATAAGCACACTGGAGAGAATCGCCTGTTCGTGGCTTTGACCGGACTCCCGCGCCATCAGCTTAATAAACCCCTTTAAGACCTTGGCGTAGGTCTCCTGCTGCAAAGGCTCACGTTGGGTAATATCAGAGACCAGAAAAGCCAGCGGACACACATCCCCCTCGTTATCCAGATGATCCCGGGACAGGTAGAGATCAATAATCTCCTGCAGGCTGGCCGCTTCCGTCAACTGACGCCCCGCCCGACAGGTCGACGCATAGATGATCGCCTCAGAATACAGCTCCGACTTAGACGAAAAGTGCTTGTAGAAGGCCCCCCGGGTCATCCCGGCCTGCTGCATCACCTGATCAATCGACACCTTGTCAAAGCCTTGATGGGTAAAAAGCCGGGAAGCACTTGTCAGAATCTTATCGCGGGTTTGTTTTTTATGTTCCGGTGACCAGGGCATGGTTATCTCCTTTTCAGCATCGCCTTATGATGGCACAAGCTTAAAAGATGTTCTTGAACATATTGTCAGCCACTCTATTCTTCTCTCAACTCTGAAGCGCCACAAAATGATACCCAGACAAAAAACAGGTGTCATACTTGTGTATCATATAACGCTATCAGCACGACGCTTTATAACAAGACAAAGATAAGAGCCGTTGTCAGGCTCCGAGATAAAAAGGATAGAAAAATGATCGACATTTACGGTATGCCCCACAGCAATCTGGTTCGTAGTGTTGCCCTGACCTGCGCGGCAAAACAGCAGCCCTTCCAGATTGGCTGGACCCTTAATGGTGAAGAGATCCCTTTCCGTAGTGAAGCCCACACCAACATTCACCCCTACGCCAAATTTCCGATCATCCATCATGAAGGTATGACGCTGACCGAAACGCTGGCGATCTGTCGTTATCTTGATGCCCGATTCCCCGACAACCCACTGCAGCCGGAAGACCTGAAAGAACAGGCAGAACATGATGCCTGGTGCTCCCGTGCGATTACCCAGCTGGATCACGCCATTATTCGCAGCTATCTTATCGAATACGTCGTGCCAACGGGACCTGAAGGCAAGCCAAACGTTGAGCTCATGCTTAAAAACAAGCCGCAGGTGCTGAAAGCGGTCTCAGTAATTGAAGACCGCATTAAAGATCGTGATTTTATCTGCGGAGACAAGTTCACACTGGCTGACGCCCTGATTACACCGCTGGCACACTACGCAACACTTCAGAAAGGCGACCTGAAACTGGTCGAGGATGACAGCCCTATCTTCGCCTATCTGGAGCGTGTTTTTGCCCTACCCGGTGTAAAAGAGATTTTCGGCAAATAATGACCCGTGTTAAGTAACAGCCCGAGCTAAATAGCAGCAGGCACAAAAAAGGCGACTACCCGATGGGATAGCCGCCTTTTGCGTTTTGGCATTATTTCAAGTCGACATTATTTAAATCAACACCTGCACGCTCTGACAGTCTGAAATCAGGCTTTCTTAACAAACTTAGTCAGAATCACAATACGAACACCGTTAACACGGCCTTCGATATGCTCAGGATTGTCGGTCAGTGAGATACCGCGAACCGCCGTACCACGCTTAGCGGTAAAGCCCGTACCTTTAACATCCAGATCCTTAATCAGGGTAACCGTGTCACCGGCTTCCAGTTTAGCGCCATTGCTGTCCAGAGTCGGTACGGAATCCGCCGCAGGCATACCCGCACGGGCCCATTTCTCCAGCTCTTCATCCAGATACATCATATCCAGAAGATCCTGCGCCCAGGGTTCAGAGTTCAGGCGAGTCAGCATACGCCACGCCATCACCTGTACCACAGGAACCGGACTCCACATGCTGTCATTCAGGCAGCGCCAGTGATTCTGATCCAGCTCCTGGCCTTCGATCTGATCACGGCAAGTACCGCATGCCAGAATGCACTTATCAGAGTGCGCTTCTACAGGCGGTACTTCAAAAACAGCAAGATTCTCTTCTGAACCGCAAAGCTCACATTTAGAGCCGCTGCGCTCCATCAGTGTTTGTTCAATACTCATTTTAATGTTCCCTGTGGGTTGAAGGCGGTATTATGCTCTTTTTGGCAGACAAAATCAGAATATCCCTATAAAAAACACTGAAAAATTAGGCAATTCCGGCAACTTTTTTCTTTAAATCTGCAAAAGCTCTTCTTTTAAAAGTGAAAGAGCACCGGTCGTGAAGAACCGTCACCTCAAGGAATTTCTATGCGCAACGCAGTTATGTCTCTCTCCCGCAATACTCAGGCTGATCTCTTACTGGTGCTGGTGACCCTACTGGCCGGTGCGGGCTGGATCTTTTCAAAAAACGCCATGGCGGCGTTCTCTCCCATATTGTTTCTTTCGATCCGCTTTCTGATCGCCGGTATTTTTCTGGGCGGCATGGCATCAACACCGCTACGAAAACTAAACAAAGAGGAGCTGAAGAAGAGTGCTCTGGTGGGACTGGTATTCGGTATCGCCATGACCTTCTGGATTCTGGGGCTGTTCTACGGCAATCATGTCGGTGTCGGCGCATTTCTGACCAGTCTGGGTGCGGTATTAGTCCCCGTGGTGACACTTTTCTTTGGCGAGAAAGCCAGCAAGAGTCTCTGGTACTCTATGCCGGTGGTGGTTGCCGGTTTGGCCTGTTTATCGCTGGATAGCAGCTTTCACTTTGGCTGGGGTGAGCTGTCGTTTCTGACCTCCGCCTTTTTGTTTGCCCTCTTCTTTACCCTGAACAGCCGATATGCCGCTTCGATTCCGGCGCTGCCACTCACCACTATTCAGATGGTGATTACCGCCATCATCGCCTTTGTCGTCAGTCTCTTTATGGAAGAATGGCAGTGGTCGTTTGAACTCAATATCTGGGGCTGGATTCTGGCCAGTGCCATTATCGCCACCAGTGGCCGCTTTCTGTTTCAGACCAAAGCACAGGGCATGGCTCCTGCCAGTCACGCCGCCATTATTATGACCTTAGAGCCGATCTGGGCTGCACTGTTTGCCAGCATCTGGCTCGGCGAAACCATGACCGGCCTGCAGTTTGTCGGCTGCGCCCTGATCTTCAGCGCCATGCTGATCAACCGCTGGCAGGTGATAGCCCACCTGCTTGGGTGGAAAAGAACTTTGGCCTAAACAATCAGTTATTCGCAATAACCATACGATGAACTTAATTAGCCAATAGGGACTAAAAATGAATGAGGAAAACACCGGCAACAATACTGTGCTAGCTGACTCAGTTGTTGAGAAGAGCGTAGATATCGCCAAAGGGTTCATCGAGAGACTCGTCATGCCCACAGCAGAAGAGCTAGGCCTTCTGATCAAAGATCAAATATCTCTATGGCGTTTCAATAACCAAGTAAAAATTCTTACAAAGGCCAAGTTAATTTGCGAAAAGAACAATATAAGCGTTAAAGCTATCTCACCGAAACTACTATGCCCCTATCTTGAACATGCATCTTTAGAAGACAACGATGAACTCCAAGAAAAATGGGCAAATCTATTAGCAAACATGGTTAATTCCGACAAAAACATCCAAAACCATGTTTTTCCTTACATTTTGAGTCAGCTTTCAATCGATGAATATCTATTCCTCGAATGCGTAGTCGAAGCCAAAGAAGCACGCATTAAGCACCTCGAAGATGAACTTTTTGTTTTTCAAAGAGATAAAGAACGCATTCGCGAATCGCTTGAAGCCAAACTTGATAAACTAAAACAAAAGCATCAGGAAATGCAGAATCCTAATGGCAATAACATCTTTGTAGATAGTAATTTGCATAAAGAAATGAAGAGCACTGAAAGGGAAATCAGCATGCTCAAATACAGAGAGAATATACTCTTAAGAAAAATTGAATCTAAGCAAAAAATCGAAGCAGCTAAAGTCAAAGAGTTTGAGATTGCCAACATCATTAGACTCGGCCTCGCTAGAGTAACATTTGAGGCTAGCGCATTGACAAATAGCCTAGAAATCCCCGGTGGTATCGAAACATACACGTCCGTTGATTTAGATATTGAAATCGAAACTGAAAGCACGACAGTTCTCACTGAACTCGGTGAATTATTTATTAACGCTTGTAGAATCGACGAATAAAAATTCTCCCCCCCCCACGCCCTTAGCTCATCCAAGAACTAGGTTTTTTTTACGCCTAAAAGCCCCCTCAGCAGATCTCTCTTTCCAAAAAATACCGCGCCCGACTCAAAATATGACCCACCAGTCGAAAATTTTCGACCCAAAACATAAGACTCCTAATATTTACCCCTATAACGACATTTTTAAGATTTTAACTGCACGTTTGCAGTGATTTACTGCAATTAAATCCACGGACAAAACATTAGATTAGAACCCTAATGAATTTTTGCTTGCGGACTTTGATTGCATCTGTCATTTTTAATTAAACATTCATTTAAGAAAAAACAGGGAGCGGTTGCGATGCCTAAAGTCGGCATGCCGGAAATCCGTAAGCCTCAGCTGATTAACGCCACCATGGAAGCGGTTAACGATGTCGGTCTTCATAAGGCCAGTGTCGCCATGATCGCGAAATATGCCGGCGTTTCCCCGGCAATTATCAACCATTACTTCGGTGGTAAAGATGGCTTGCTGGAAGAAACCATGCGTTCAGTTCTTAAAGATCTGTCCGCAGCCATCAGTAATCGACTGAAAACCGTCGATAAAAACGATGTTGTCGCCCGCATTAAAGCGGTTGTGGAAGGTAATTTTGACCCTAAACAATTAGACAGCAAGGTGGTTAAAACCTGGCTGACCTTCTGGTCGCACTCCATGCACAAGCCGCAACTGCACCGTTTGCAGCGGGTGAACGAGCAACGGCTGCTCTCCTACCTGCGTTACGAGCTAAAACAGGTGGTCAGCCACGAGGAAGCCGCCTTTATCGCTCAGGGCGTGGCGGCTTTGGTCGATGGGATCTGGCTGCGGGGTGCCTTGTCGCCCAACGGCATCGACAAGGAACTGGCTGAAAGCCTGATTCTGGATTACCTGAAGCTGAAGCTACCGGAATCGGTCTGGCAGGACGCCTGAGCGCACAGCACTGCGCGCCACTCAAGCCCCCCCGGAACAGCATCCTGTTTTAAATTTTTAAGCTCTGAACTGAATACATCGCCAGAAACATTATCGGGTTACCAACATGACAACAGCACTGACACAGCAAACATCCAGCACCCAACAACCGACCATAACCCAACACTATGTCCACGGCCGTTACACCACAGAAACACCGAAAGAGACGTTTGCCAGCATCAACCCGGCTAACGGTGAAGTGATTGCCACCGTCGCTCAGGGTGATGACGCCACCATGGCGGCCGCTATCGCCTCCGCTAAAGCGGGTCAGGCGCAGTGGGCTGCAATGACCGGTATTGAGCGTGGCCGCATTCTGAACAAAGCCGTTGCTCTGCTGCGTGAACGCAACGATGAGCTGGCGATGCTGGAAGTGCTGGATACCGGCAAGCCGATTCAGGAAGCAGACTGCGTGGATATCGTCACCGGCGCTGATGTGATCGAGTACTACGCCGGTCTCGCCGACAAAATTCAGGGCGATTATCAGCAGCTGAATGATCAGAATTTTTTCTACACCCGCCGCGAGCCCTTAGGTGTTTGCGCCGGTATCGGTGCCTGGAACTACCCGATTCAGATCGCCTGCTGGAAATCCGCTCCGGCACTGGCTGCCGGTAACGCAATGATCTTCAAGCCGTCTGAAGAAACTCCGTTAAGCGTGCTCAAGCTGGCCGAAATCTATACCGAAGCCGGTGTGCCGGATGGTGTTTTCAATGTGATTCAGGGTGATGCCCGTGTCGGCCAGATGCTGACCGCCCACCCTGAGATCAGCAAGGTGTCCTTCACCGGCGAATGCGGCACCGGTAAAGCGGTGATGGGTGATTCCGCCAAGACGTTGAAGCAGGTGACCATGGAGCTGGGCGGTAAATCCCCCATGATCATATTCCCGGATATGCCGATTGAACAGGCGGTTTCCGGTGCCATGCTGGCTAACTTCTACACTCAGGGCGAAGTGTGTACTAACGGCACCCGTGTCTTTGTCCACGATGATATCTATGACGCCTTCCTTGAAGAACTGAAAACCCGCACCGAACAGATGATTATCGGCGACCCCACCGACCCGAAAACTCAGGTGGGCGCACTGATCTCCAAAGACCACATGCAGAAGGTTCTGGGCTATATCGAAGCGGCCAAAAAAGCCGGTGCCCGTCTGGTTTGCGGTGGTGAACAGGCGACGGAAAACGGTCTCGATAAGGGCGCATTCGTTAAGCCCACCGTATTTGCCGACTGCACCGACGATATGCCGCAGGTGATCGACGAGATCTTTGGCCCTGTGATGTCGGTACTGCGCTTCTCGGATGAAGAGGAAGTGATCACCCGCGCCAACAACACCGAATACGGCCTGGCCGCCGGTGTTTTCACTAAGGATCTGGGACGCGCCCATCGTGTGATCAACCGCCTGCAGGCGGGTATCTGCTGGATCAACACCTGGGGCGCATCCCCTGCGGAGATGCCGGTGGGTGGTTACAAACTGTCCGGCATTGGTCGTGAGAACGGTATCGAAACCCTCTACCACTACACCCAGACCAAGAGTGTGTTTGTAGAGACCGGCGATATTGAGCGCCCGTACTGATCCCTGCGCAACCCACTAATGAGTCCTAGCGATATGAAACAGGAATACGATTACATCATCATCGGCGCAGGTTCTGCTGGTTGTGTACTGGCGGATCGTCTGACCGAAAGCGGCGAGCATACGGTTCTGCTGCTGGAGAAAGGCGGCAGTGATAAGAGCATCTTTGTCCAGATGCCCACCGCGCTCTCCTACCCGATGAACACTGAAAGCCTCTGCTGGCAGTTCCACACAGAACCGGAGCCGGGAGTGAACAACCGCTCACTGCACACGCCACGGGGAAAAACCCTTGGCGGCTCCTCCTCAATTAACGGCATGGTATATGTGCGCGGCCACGCCTGCGACTTTGACCAGTGGCAGGAACAGGGCGCAACCGGCTGGGATTACCAGAGCTGTGTACCCTACTTCCAGCGCGCCGAAACCTGGGAAGGCGGCACCGACGCTTACCGTGGCGGCAACGGCCCTGTGGGTACCTGCAACGGCAATAAAATGTCGCTGAACCCGCTCTATCAAGCGTTTATTGATGCCGGTGTCGATGCTGGCTACGGCTACACCAAAGATTACAACGGCTACCGTCAGGAGGGCTTTGGCCCGATGCACATGACGGTGAAAAACGGCGTGCGCAGCTCCACCTCTAACGCCTATCTGCGCCGCGCCATGAAGCGCCCGAATCTGACGGTGCTGACCGGCGTACACAGCCGCAAAATTATCACCGACAAACCCGGTGATTTGGTCGTGGCCACCGGTGTTGAGTTTGAACACAAAGGCCAGATCAAAACCGCTAACGCCTACCGCGAAGTGATCTCGGCCGCGGGTTCGGTCGGTTCACCCCAGCTGCTGCAGCTGTCCGGTATCGGCCCGAAAGCCGTGTTGGAAAAAGCCGGGGTTGAGGTAGTGAAAGATCTGCCCGGCGTGGGCGAAAACCTGCAGGATCACCTTGAGGTTTACTTCCAGTACCAGTGCAAAGAACCGATCTCACTGAACTCCAAGCTGAACCTGATCAGCAAGGGTCTGATCGGCACCCGCTGGATTCTGTTCAAAGATGGCCTGGGTGCGACCAACCACTTTGAATCCTGCGCCTTTATCCGCTCCCGCGCGGGGCTGAAATGGCCGGATATTCAGTATCACTTCCTACCGGCGGCGATGCGTTATGACGGCAATGCGGCCTTTAAAGGTCACGGTTTTCAGGTGCATGTTGGCCCGAACAAACCGGCCAGTCGCGGTCATATCCGCATTAAAAGCGCCGATCCCCATGAGGCTCCCAGCATTCTGTTCAACTACCTGACCGAACAGCAGGATATTGAAGACTGGCGCGCCTGTATCCGCCTGACCCGTGAGATTTTGAACCAGAAATCACTGGAAAAATATCGCGGCAACGAGATTCAGCCGGGTTATGACGTGGAGTCTGACGAACAGATCGATGCCTGGGTGCGCGACAACGTGGAAAGCGCTTATCACCCCTCCTGCACCTGCAAAATGGGTGCGGATGATGATGCCATGGCGGTACTGGATGCGGACTGTAAGGTACGCGGCGTTGAACATCTGCGGGTGGTGGATTCCTCGGTATTCCCCACCATCACCAACGGCAACCTCAATGCCCCGACCATCATGGTAGCGGAGAAGGCAGCAGACAAAATTCTGGGCAAAGCCCCGCTGCCAAAAGCGGATGCGCCGGTTTGGATTCATCCGGATTACGAGAACAGCCAGCGCTGAACAGGATTAGTAAGCAGGCGGCATAACGCCCGCCAAGCTTTAAGACCTGATAACCCTAATAGCCAAATAAAGATAAAACCTAATAAAGATAAACAGATAGACGAGAAGGAAAGACAATGAAAACTCAAAAAGCGCTTATCCCAAAGACACTCGCAAAAACGCTCGCGGTGATCACCGCAACCCTTTCTGCCAGTGCCTTTTCACTGAGCTCTCATGCCGCTAACGATTGCTCCACCGTACGTTTTTCTGACGTAGGCTGGACTGACATCACAGCAACCACCGCAGTGACCTCTGAAGTGGTTAAAGGTCTGGGTTACACCCCGAAAACTCAGCTGCTGTCTGTACCTGTAACCTATACCTCGCTGGCTTCCGGCGAGCTGGATGTGTTCCTGGGTAACTGGATGCCCACCATGGAAGGCGATATCGCCAAGTACCGCGAAGCGGGCACCGTGGAAACCGTTAAAACCAACCTGACCGGCGCAAAATACACCCTGGCGGTTAACAAGGCAGCCTTTGACGGCGGCGTGCTTACTTTCGCGGATATCGCCAAGTTCAAAAGCAAATTCCGTAACCGCATCTACGGTATCGAGCCGGGTAACGATGGTAACCGTCTGATTCAGGACATGATCGATCAGGATGCCTTCGACCTGAAAGGCTTCAAACTGGTGGAGTCCTCTGAAGCGGGCATGCTGTCAGAAGTACAACGCGCCGAGCGTCGTAACAAGTGGGTTGTTTTCCTGGGTTGGGAACCACACCCGATGAACAGCAACTTCGAGATCGAATATCTGGACGGTGGTGATGACTGGTTCGGCCCGAACTTCGGTGGCGCAACGGTACATACCAACACCCGTAAAGACTACAGCACCGAATGTCCGAACATGGGCAAACTACTGACCAATCTTGAGTTCTCGCTGACCATGGAGAACCAGATCATGGGTGCGATTCTGAATGATAGCAAGAAGCCTCAGCAGGCAGCAACCGAGTGGCTGCGCAACAACCCTGAAGCGCTGAACAACTGGCTGGAAGGCGTTAAAACCCTGGACGGTAAACCCGGTCTGCCAGCGGTTAAAAAGCATCTGAATCTGTAAGCACTCGATAGAATATAAGGCGCTCTTCTGGAGCGCCCCCCTCTTTTGTTCTCTGCTGTTTTTTTACTTTTAAGTGTGTCACCGCGCCTTTTTATGAATATGCGTCACTGCATCTGCGCTTAAGCAAACCGGGTAACCCGATATGAACTGGATAACTGAACACAAACTACCGATGGGACAATGGATGGAGTCCTTCGTTGACTGGCTGATTGGAAATGCCGCCGGATTTTTTGACGCCATCGCCTTCTCTCTGGAGTGGCTGATTCTGGGTGTCACCGACCTGCTGCTGATGGCACCTGCCATGGTGCTGATCGCGCTGACCGCCGCCCTGAGCTGGTGGCTGCAACGCTCTATTGGCCTTGTGATTTTTGTCGTGGCCTCACTGCTGCTGATCGCCAACCTGGGCTACTGGAGCGAGATGATCGAAACCCTGGTTCTGGTGCTGATGGCCACCTTTATGTGTGTGCTGTTTGGTATTCCGCTGGGGATTCTGGCGGCACACTATCCGAAATTCCATATAGCGATCCGCCCTGTGCTGGATCTGATGCAAACGATCCCGACCTTTGTTTACCTGATTCCCACCCTGATCCTGTTTGGTCTGGGTGTGGTGCCGGGTCTGATCTCCACCATTATTTTTGCGATTGCCGCACCGATCCGCCTGACCGCGCTGGGTATCAGCAGCGTACCCCAGGAACTGCTGGAAGCCGGTAAAGCCTTTGGTGCAACCCGCTGGAAACTGCTGTTTAAAGTGGAGCTGCCCGCCGCCATGCCGAACATCATGGCCGGTGTCACTCAGTGCATTATGTTGTCGCTCTCTATGGTGGTTATCGCCGCCCTTGTGGGTGCGGATGGTCTGGGCAAACCTGTGGTTCGCGCCCTGAACACCGTGAATATCTCCCAGGGTTTTGAAGCCGGTCTGGCGATTGTTCTGGTCGCGATCATGCTGGATCGTCTGTGCAAACAGCCAAACCGCGATCACTAATCCAACCACATCATAAGCATTGAAGGTGACCATCATGAGTACCGAACAAAACATGATTGAGATCGAAAATCTGGATGTGGTTTTCGGCGACCAGCCGGAACAGGCTCTGGCACTGCTGGATCAGGGACTGAGCCGTCAGGAGATTATCGACCAGACAGGTTCAGTCGTTGGCGTACACAACGCTAATATCACGGTAAAACAGGGTGAGGTCTGCGTATTGATGGGGCTTTCCGGCTCCGGCAAGTCCAGCCTGTTACGTACCCTGAATGGCCTCAACCCGATTACACGGGGCAGCCTTAGAGTTCAGGACGGTGGCGAAACCGTTGATCTGGCAACCTGCGACGAAAACACCCTGCGCCATCTGCGCACTAACCGCATCTCTATGGTGTTCCAGAAGTTCGCCCTCATGCCCTGGCTGACGGTGCTGGAGAATGTTGCTTTCGGCCTTGAGATGAAAGGCATCAGCAAGAAAGCGCGCCAGAAAAGCGCCATGGACAAACTCGAAATGGTGGGCCTGGCGGAATGGGCACATTCCAAACCCCATGAACTGTCCGGCGGTATGCAGCAGCGCGTGGGTCTGGCCCGCGCCTTTGCTATGGATACCGATATTCTGCTGATGGACGAGCCGTTTTCAGCGCTAGATCCGCTGATCCGTGCCCAGCTGCAGGATGAGCTGCTGGAACTGCAGCACAAAATGAAAAAG
>NZ_CEYNZH010000067.1:0-12089 GCF_982874595.1 Oceanospirillum sp.
CTGACAGCTGAAGTTCGCCCGGAACGCTGGTATTGATTTTTTCTCTAAGAACCTCTATCTCTCGGCGAAAACTTGCCGTTAGTTTCAGCCGAGAGTATGTTTATTGCAGGTATTTAACCTAATAAGTTTCTCACCTGTTGTGTTACCTCATCCTGAGATACGTCATTTCTCAGAGATAGGGAACGGTAGCTGTCGCCACCAAAATTACGGTCCAATTCTAATAGCACGTGGGTTTGATCCGATGTGGCAACAAACGTCACTTCCACTTCATTGAGGCCAAACAGGGCAAATTTGTTTGGACGGTATTCCAGCTCCTGATAACAGCCAAGTGATGACTGAAAATTTCGTCCCCGAACAGCTCCATCCTCTACATCCGATTTCATCAGGCTATAACCACAGGCGTCCATCGCCTGCAGGACTTTATTTTGTGTTGATGTTGCCATAACGACTATTGGGTCTTTATCTTTGGCATCCAATGCCATATCAATATTCAGACCTGTCGCCAGCCAGACTTTTGTCTGGTTTCGGCTGGCACCATTATGGGTGATCGGTGTTTCCAGCGGGAGTTCAGCCTGAAATGGAATTTCTCGGGTTTCACCGGGCTGTATCGTGAAACGATCTGCAACATGCCAGTGGGTCAGTGCTTTGTTTACGACCATTTCGGTGTCATCACGCTCAACCTTTACCCGAGTCATCAGCGTCAGATCCAGTCCGGATATATCCTGCTCGGTATCTCCGCCTTTGATCATAATCGTTGCGCTAAAGCGCTCTCCGGGGCACAGCGTTTCAGTATGAAGTAACGTGTCGACTTTTGTACCGCCAATACCAACACTGGCCAGAATTTTCTTTAACATAGCGTGTCCTTGGTTTTGTAAACAGAGACTATAAGCGTATTTTGTATCGCTTAAAAAGAGCTAACCTACCGTTTTATCTGATATTTCTTTGTCATCTGTCCAGGGAAAAGGTTTCAATACTATTCTTAATACTAATTATGTGGATGAAATTTTTCAGATCAACTAGGATGCCTTTTTATTTTAAATTGTTCGGGTTTGACTCTTGAATTTAACATCCTGTCACTATTTTCAGATCCCATTCAGGATCGCAGCCAAATTTTCAGACCGCTTCTTTTTTCTGTTAACTCTGATCTTTTTCGGTACACATTATGCGACGGCTGCTTCTCCCTTAAGAGTGGTCACATCCGAGTTCCCGCCTTACAGCTACAGTGCTGGTGGTAGTGCTGAAGGCATTGCTGTTGAAAAAGTGCGCAGTCTTCTGGATGGAGCCGGACTTGATAGCCAAATTGATGTTTATCCTTGGGCGCGAGCTTATGAAGTGTCAATGCGAGAACCCAATGTACTCATTTTTCTGATCGCCCGGACTCCAGAGCGTGAAGCGTCATTTCATTGGATTGGGTCTTTAATTGATTTTGATGTGAAGTTGTTCCGCCTGTCTGAACGGCACGATATTCAGATTAATAGTCTGCAGCAGTTGAATGGGTTTAAGACCGGTAGCCTGAACCGGGATGTAAAAGGCGAATACCTGAAGCAACAGGGAATCAAAACCATCAATTACGCGACGGAAGAAAGTGGGGTTCATATGCTCAAGCGAGGGTATATTGATCTGATGCCTGCTGAGGTTAACTCTTTTAATTACCGGGTACAGCGTCTGGGCTATTCTCATCAGGACTTTTCGGTTGCCTGGGAGCTGAGTGCTATTTCTAAACCACTGTATCTGGCTATGAGTCAGGACTCTTCACCGGAATTGATTGAGAAGGTCCGACGGGCATTTGAGCGCCTGCCTTCAGCCCATTTAGCGGAGTGATAATAGCTTGTTATTCGGAACTACCTGTTACTTTGCTTGAATATTATTCATTTATCATATTATCGCCCTTGCCGATATCACCCAAGAGCTATTTATCTTTAATCGGTTAACTTCCGGTAAGTACCGGATCTGAGGTGTGCTATGAAAATTCAACAGGGACAGTTTAATCTGCGCTCCTCCCATGAGACCTTCCAGCAATTGATCCGGGAAGAGTCTCTGGAGGTAACCAAACGTGTGGATGGCAAGGATGAAACACTCACCTATCAGAGCAGAAACAGTGCGACCCGTGTTTCTCTGAGCTATTACGGCTCTGCTCATAACTCTCAGGAAGAAGCCGAAGATACCTATAACCGTTTGCCTGGGCGCAACGGTAAGGGCAATGCTAATGGCTTTGAACATGCGAACCCTCCCGGTCAGGAGATGCTGGAGCGTTTTAAGAGCGGTGACAATCAGGTCACCGCAGAATCTTTGGAAGCTGCTACACCTCTGGATGCGGAAACCATTGCTGATCTTCGCATGCTGACCTTTGTTCAGCTGATGGAGCAGATGTTTGGTTTAACTGTTTCAGTCGAGGATCTGGATCAGTCTGAACGTGACCTGAAGGATATGCAGAAGCTTCGTGGCCTGGGCGAACAGTTAGATGCGACCAAGCCGGCCAGTGATCGGGCTGCCAGAGGGCGAGAGGGGCCTCCGCGTAATGGTCAGCAGGTGACTTTAACCACCCGAACCTTCTTTCATGAGGAAGAGCACACTCGAATGTCCGCTGAAGGTAAGGTAATAACAGCCGATGGTCGTGAACTGGAGCTTTCACTGGATATCGGTATGAGCCGAACTTTCCAGTCAGAGAGTTTTATGAGTATCTCTGAGGGTAACCTGAAAGATCCGCTGGTGATCAATTTTGACCGGCCGACGGTAGGCCTGAGCGACAAGCTGCATTTTAAATTTGACCTTGATGCTGACGGTACTGATGAACATTTG
Source organism: Oceanospirillum sp. (assembly GCF_982874595.1). Taxonomy (NCBI): domain Bacteria; kingdom Pseudomonadati; phylum Pseudomonadota; class Gammaproteobacteria; order Oceanospirillales; family Oceanospirillaceae; genus Oceanospirillum; species Oceanospirillum sp. Next base: position 2,800 of record NZ_CEYNZH010000067.1, read on the forward strand.
CCGGAATTATTGGCCGGCTCCGGTTATCTGGCGCTGGATCTGAATGGTGATGGCATTATTAATTCAGGACATGAGCTTTTTGGTGCGAAAACCGGTGATGGTTTTGAAGAGTTGGCGAAGTACGATGATGATGGGAATGGCTTTATTGATGAAAATGATGCCGTTTTCAGTCAGTTGAGGGTCTGGGTGCCAAAAGGTGAGGGTGAAAGTGAACTCTATGCCTTACTGGATAAAGATGTCGGCGCTATCTATCTGAAATCGGAACAAACCCCTTTTGCGTTGAAAACCGATGATACCAACCGGACTCAGGGCTATGTGCGGGAGTCTGGTGTGTTTCTGAAGGAATCAGGTGGGGTTGCTTCGGTGCAGCAGATTGATTTGAAGGTTTGATTTTATCCGCTTGAAAGCTCCGGTTTATTCTGATGCCGGAGCCTTTCCATGATCCGATGCCCGGAAGATGACCCTCAGGTATTCACCTCAAGAGTTTGCCAGAGCGCCTCTGCCAGCTGGCTATGCGTTGCCGCTCTTAACCGAATCAGATAGATAGGCACCTCGCTTTCGGAGGCGTAGTTGTCTACCACCAGGGGCTTCAGAGCCCCGTCTTTCAGATCATTTTCAATCATATGTTGTGGAATTCTCGCCCATCCCATTCCCGCTTTAACCAATGCCTGCTTAACAACATAGTCGTTGACATACCAACGCAGCCCACCGGGAATAACATTCACATGATCAAAGGGTTTTGAGCCGCTATCAGCAACCAGAATGTGTGGTTTGTGTCTCAGAAGATCATGACTGACAGGCTGCTGTGTGTCCGGCGGTAATAAACCTGGCGCTGTGACGCAGATGATTCTGATCTTAAAAATCTCAATAAATTCGTATTGATGATTAAGCCCCGTGTTGGGTCCGATAGCCAGTTCCGCCTGATGGGTATCCAGCTGTTCTAATAAACCGGAAAGATGTTGAGTGCTGAGATTCATCTGCAATCTGGAGTATTGATCACAAAATCGTCTCAGTTGGCTCAATCCTTCAGGCAGTGCGCTCATCGTACTTAGGGCAATAGAAAGGCTTGGAGGTGTACCATCCATGAGCTGATGTCCAAGGCGTTCTAATGATTCAGATTCCTGTAGCAGTCGCTTAGTTTGCTGGTAAAAGCTTTTCCCTTCAGGTGTCAGGGTCGGTCGATAGTTGCTGCGGTCCAGCAATTGCAAAGAGAACTGGCGTTCAAGATTGGCGATAGCAGAACTGATAGTGGATTGCGTTTTATGCAGTTTCTCAGCAGCAGCACGAAAACTGCCACTTTCAACGACTGCCGCGAAAGCCTTTAGCTGTTCATAGGTCATCACAGAGGCCCTTCAGATAGGGGATTAAGAACTCGCTTAGCATCTTTAAAAAGACTTATTCTATCGCTGATGATCGCTTCTATCATTTATTTTGATAGAAATAAGTCGTTATTTTTCGATCATATAGCCCGGTATTATCCATATTCTGATTAAGTTGATTGAGGCTGGAAGATGTTTGAGTTAAGTCTGTTATGGATTACTTTGGCTGCTGTTGTGACAGGTTTTTCCAAGTTTTCCACCGGGGGGATGGGGCTTCTGATCTTGCCCCTGGTCATGCTGGCCTTCCCTGGCCCCGAAGCGCTCGGAGTCATTATCCCGCTTTATGTCATCACTGATCTGATGGCGATTACCCGCTATCGAAAAGGGTTGGATCTGAAGGTGTTATTCAACCTGCTGCCATTGGCAATTTTGGGGGTTGTACTGGGAGGGTGGTTACTGGCGAACACCACGGCATCGCAGTTTACCGGAATGCTGGTCATGCTGATTATTGGTATGCTTTTGCTGAGTATCTGGCTGGAATATCGTCCGGCTAAATGGATGCGATATCCTCTCATCGGGCAGGTGGTAGGGCTTATGTCAGGTTTTATCAGTATGATTGGTAATGCTGCGGGGCCAATTTTCAGCCTTTATCTGATGGAACAAAAGCTGGACAAAGCAGGCTGGGTTGCTACCCGTGCATGGGTCTTTACCTTGATTAATTTGGCTAAGGTGCCGGTTCTGATTCAGGTCGGACTCCTGAATAGTGAGACTTTTCAGGCCAGTTTGATTGGTATTCCTGGTTTATTGGTCGGTGCTGTTATCGGAGGGTGGGTAATGCAGCGGATGAGTTTGTATCAGTTTCGTTGGCTGATTCGAGCCATGGCGATGCTGGCTGTTTTGAACCTGCTGGCTTTCAAATGAGAGCGTTTTAACCTTGGCTACAGCTTGGGGGAGTAAGGGAGCCTAATCGACTCCCTTTTGCATATCAGGTCAGTGCTGATCTGAGGTTTAATCAATCAGGCCGTACTGATCGCGCAGAATATCAATGATCTCTGCTTTCGGATTATCAGACAGTACCAGCTTCTCGCCGGTTACTTTCTCCGCGATATCGATGTAAGTGCGGGATACATCCATCAGTGCGTCCAGTGGCAGGGCATTGTCACGGGCCAGTGCTTCGCGTTCCGGCATGCGGTCTTTGTTCAGCAGAATATCCGGATCCGGGAAGTGGTTCAGCAGCATCTGACGGAAACCTTCTTTAGACTTCTCGATCACCTTGCCTTCGCGGTAAGCCGGACCATCCCAGATGCGGGAAGAGTCCGGTGTACCCACTTCATCCATATAGATCAGCTTGTCGTTGCCTTGTGCATCGGTTACATAGCCGAACTCGAATTTGGTATCCACGAACACCTGATCGAGTGCCTCAAGCGCATCGCTGATCACCCCGAAACCTTCTTTCAGCAGCTTTTCATATTGAGCGATATCGTCCTGGCTGCGGAAGTTAAAGGCAGCAAAGTTATCGACGATATTGTCACGGGTGATGTTCACATCATCCGCTTCAGGAACACCCGGAATCCCTTTCAGAACGCCTTTGGTAGATGGGGTGATCAGCAGTTCAGGCAGTTTCTGATCTTTCTGCAGACCTTCCGGCAGTTCGATGCCGCAGAAGTTGCGCTCGCCCTTGCTGTATGCCCGCCACATAGAACCTGTGATGTACTGGCGGCAGATCGCTTCGATCATCACTGGCTTAGCTTTCTGGACGATCCAGACGAATGGATGCGGGATATCCAGAATATGACTGTCAGCCAGACCGTTCTCGCGGAATAGTTTGAACCAGTGGTTGGAGATCGCGTTCAGGGCCGCACCTTTGCCCGGAACTCCCTGCATGCCGCCTTCGCCGTGCCAGATGCAGTCAAAAGCCGAGATACGGTCGCTGATCACCATGATCGCCAGCGGGGCGTCTGGCTGAACGTTGTAACCTTTCTCTTTGATCAGGCGACGGCTGTCTTCTTCCGTCAGCCAGTAAACCGAGCGGACTTTACCGCTGTGAACCGACTGATGGGTACGAATCGGCAGATCGTTATTAACCGCCAATACCTGATTGGCAACGGATGGGTTTACAGAGCTCATGGCATCAGTTCCTGTTAGAAACGGTCAAAATTAAGAAGCCTCTCAGATCAGAAACATATTCGATGTTGCTGCGGGCTGAAAGGCTTTAAATCAGGTCAGGCAGTTTTATGTCCTGAAAAGTGTAACGCATGCTGATTCCGGAGCGGCTTGTTCCTGGGGCTGCTCCGGGAGTATTTTCCGGGTTACAGCTTTTTGAATTCTTCCGGGTCGTTGGTGATTTCCACATCAACGTTAGGGGAGGGAATAACATAGTCGTATACACGCTCCCAGCCATCCTCTGCCGATCCTGGTACGCGCTCCCAAACGGTACCCGCGTTGTATTGCACCAGCTCAGTAATGGTTGAGTCGGCTTTGCACATGGCATCCAGAGGGGCTGTCATCATGTTGTTCAGCTCATCTTCCAGATACTCTTCGGATTCATAACCGCTGTACATACGCCAGCCGGTATCATTCAGATGATCCGGAACGGTTTTGTACATAAAACGAATCGGCATACGCTCTTCAATAACCATGCGGGAAACCAGGCATAAAAAACCATTCTTGGTTTGATTGGTTTCCAGTTCAGGGGTCTTTGGATCGTCGATGTTTGGCGTACGCATAGGTTGCTCGCTTTAGTCTGGTGTTAAGTGTTCTGAATGCCGCGGTATTCTAATACAGAAGGGGGCAGAACGGAATTTTCCTGCGGGCAAATAGAAACGCCACCGCAATATTTGCCGATGGCGTCGTTATCATTTTTTCTCAGGCTAACACTTTGATTATTTTAGAATAAATTCTCTTTACAAAGCCCGCCTTTTAATGATGGCGTCTGAGATGCGTTATTGCATCGGTACGTCATTGATCACCATCTGACCATTTTGCATCTGGGCATTAAGCAACATATCTTCGTCGTCATCACGATAGGCGCCCATCTGGTTCAGCTGCATCGCCATGGTTGCAAAAATAGGCATGGAGTTGAACAGAGATTTGCTGATAGCCGCATTGCTTTCCATCTTCACATACTGGGTAAGAATCGGTGGAAAACTCAGCGCTTTGATCAGTTCATCCTGATTGGTTTCCAGGCTGACAACCAAATCACCATTGATGCGGCCTTCAGGGGTAACCACGTTCAGGTCGTGCAGGCTGAACTTTGCAGCATTAAGTGCGTCGGCAAATACTGGCAGGATCGTCTGAACGTCTTCAGGTGTCATATCTTCAGGCGTCAGGTTCTGGGCGATTTCCATCAATGATTCCATCTGCGTGACGGTCGGGCCGGTCAGCGAGTAGGAAAAGCCGCTTGGCTCAAAATCATAAAGCGTCTTACCAAATTCAGCGATATGAAGTTTTTCCAGCGACCAGTCACCGGAATAATGAACGGTTTCAGGTGCAGAATCCTGCTGCTGAATACTCAGGTTATCTTTGAAGTTTAGAGAGGAAGTACTGATCTCAACACGATCAGAGGTCAGATCCATATTGCTGATATTGATGGCGTTGCTGTAAGTCCAAAGTAGCTCAGTATACTTTTGGCCTTCACCTTTAAGGTTGGTTTCCCCAATGGTCAGTACATTGCCATCAGCATTCATCTTAAGACCGTTCCAGATGCCATTCGTGTCGTAAGCTCCTTTCGCTGCATCGTAGTTCAGGCGGATAATGCCGGGTTTCATGCGAATAGTGTTGCCATCCGGAGTCAGCGTAAAGCCTTCGATATAAGTGTTCAGTACGGAATTATTTTGAGAGATGACGCCATCAAAGTGCAGCGGAACCTTACCATCAAGATCTTTCAGGCTTTCTTTCATCTCGTCGGTAACAACGATTTCAGATTTGAACTCTGCATTCGTGAAACCATGGGTGATCTCATGCCTGATATCCAGGTAAGGCGCTGTACCATCCATGCGGGCTAATGCCGGGTCCTTTAGGATAAAGCGGGTTACCAGAGAGCTGTCATAGGCGTTTTTCTGATAATCTTTAAGTTGAATTTCGACGCCGGCTGATCCCTGGCTGGCATTAGCGGAAGCTACAGCGAGTTCAATCTGTTGTTGCGCCGTGTCACCAACTTTAACCGGGACATAGGCTGCAGCGGCAATACCTACTGCTCCAACACCAATTAAAATCCCTGCTGTACGTTTATTCATTCCAGTTCGTCCTGTTTCTTTAAGGTGGTGGCTAAATTTTGCTGATAAATTAGCATTAAGCAGCCGATAATGTTGTGATATGTACCTTGATTGGTGCTTTTATCGCTGTGTGATCAGTGGTACTTCTTTTAAACCATCGCTTCATAACTGACATTGGTAACGATATTAAGTAACTTTATAAACCGAAATTGATCTTAACTTTATTAATACCAGTACAATTAAATGTTCAGCTTCACGTGGCAGGCCCGTTATTTCAAAGTGTTTGCCTGTTTTTTTCAATAGTTATTGCAAAGAGTTTTGTGAGCAAATGAAATTCCTGATCTCGGGATTACGCACATTTATTGTGGCTTTAGTCGCTCTGTTTTTTCTGATCTTGATCGCTTTAAGTCTGGGCTGGCATACCCCTTTGGTGAATTATTTTGCCAGTCCCTATAAGGTCTCGGTTTCTCATACTGAGCTGAACTGGTTTCCTTTGGCTTTGGAGATTGAAGGCCTGGAGATGGGAGAGGGCGATGCCGCGTTGAATCTTGATCAGATTAGTGTTCGTTCCGGTTTTGGCTTCTTAACCGGTAAGCCGATAGAGCTCTACGTCCTGATGGAAAGCGGGCAGATCTCTTATCAACTGTTAAGCTCAGGTCAGGGGGATTCTGACTGGCAAGTGGCTGGCTTGGGGCTAAAACAGTGGCAACAGCTTTTTTCTTCTGCCCGTTCATCAGAGGCCGATCCCGAATCGGAAGCTGCCTCAGCTGTACAAAGCCCTCTTGCCATCCATCTTCAATCGTTGCAGATCAGCGATTTCTCAGTTGATAGTTTGCAGGATGGCTTGCCAGATATTCAGCTGGACAGATTGTTGTTTGGCCCTTTTCACACGGACCAGCCTGAGAAAAGCTCCTCTTTACAGGTTGAGTTGGCCACCGCAGGTGGACAGCTGAATCTCAAGGGTGCTCTTGCGCCACTTTCGGCCAAGCCCCGGGCAAATTTTGATATCGTGTTGCAGAATTTTGCTCCGGGACATGATTGGTTAGCGCAACTCCCCAAGGAGCTTAGTGGCACGTTGAATACAAAACTTGCCCTATCGTTAAGTTTACCTGAGTCAGAAGTCAGTGGTGGCTTGATGCGCACCGGGTTGCAGGCCCAGCTTTCGGGTGATCTGGCGTTAGCCCATGTAGCCTGGCAGCCTTTGATACCAGAAGCAGGGGTCACAGAAGATCTCAGTATTGTTGAAGTGAGTTCAGCCGACGCTAGTCCTGATGGGGTCAGTATTGATGAGAGTGCTATTGGCGATGACCCAGACGCGGTTCCGGTTGAGGAGATTAATGTTGAGCAGAAAGCCCCTGTAAGCAGCCAACCAAGAGAAGAGGTGGCTTCAGATTCAGATGGCAGCATTGACGAGGCGCAGTCGGATACGAATAAACGGGAAGGCTACAGTTTTGAAACACTGTCACTCAAAGGGATAGCTCTTGATATACAAATCGCTGATTTATCAGACCCTAAACCCGTAACAGAGTTAAAAGTCCGCCAACTCCAATCTGATAATGTTCGTGTCTATCAGGGTAATCTGAGTTTTCAGCTGCAGTCTTTACTTTTTAATCAGTTGCAATCAAAGGCCGACTTTAGCCAGGCTGATTCACCGGTACAGTTAACATTGGATGAGCTAAAACTGAATTCCGCCGCTTTTAGTCAGTCAGCACAGCGTTATTTGTTTGAATCATTGCAACTTAGCCAGTTTAAAACAGATGCTACTTTGTCTGAGGTTGAGCCCAAGGCGCAGCTCTCTTTTGATCAGCTTCAGATAAGTGCTTTTGATATGCATCGGCCAGATCTTAGTTATCAGTTGCAAGCTTTATCACTGCAACAGCTGATAGCAGATCTGGATCAGCTTGAGGCAAGTATCGAGGCGGGTGCGCTTAATCTTCGTCAGGGCGCGGTCAGCTATCAGCAGCAGGACAGCCCGCAGCAGACAAAAGAACAGCAACAGACGAAAAAGGCGGTGGCTGATGTTGCGTCCGATAGCGCAGAGATGGAACCTGAAAAGCGGGATCAAAAAAGCATCCAGCAGGTTAACAGCGAAGACAATACCGGGATTGCAGAAGCTGAATCATCACCCTACCAGATCCGATTTTCAGGTGAATCCATTCAACTGAATAACCACCAGATTAGCTACACGGATCTTAATCTTGAGGATTCTCCACTGACACAAATCGAGTTGAAGGAGATTAAGCTCAGCCAGCCTCGCTATCCTGCGGGGGAACCTTTTCCTTGGCTGGCGAATGTCTGGCTGAATGGACAAAGCCATTGGCAGGTCAAGGGAGAACTGCAAACTACTCCGCTCAAAATAAAGATGGCTATCGAGCAGTCTGGCCTTAGCCTGCCTGATATCAGTCCTTACAGCGAACACTACGCTGATGTGGTATTTGCTCAGGGAATGATGGATAACAAAATAGAGCTGACGATCACCCCGCAAAGCCTCAAGGGCAGCTTAGGGTTTGATTTCACTAATCTTGATATGACCCTGAAGGGTTCTCAGGCAAATCTTAACCTGCCCTTACAAACCGCTTTTTCACTGTTAGAAGATTCCGACAGTCGTATTGAACTCAGTATCGATCTGGACAAGAAAGGCAAAGATTTTAAGGTAGGCACTAAGGCTATTGTAAAAGAACTACTGCTCGCTGCCAGTCAGAAAGGGGCTGTAGCGTATCTGAAATATGCTCTACAGCCTTATGGTGCCTTACTGACTCTGAAAGAGGTCGGTTCTGGTTTGTTAAGAAGCGGCTCCCTTCCTCTTGAACCTGTTTTATTAAACCCATTGCAGGAAGATTTTACGGTTGATCAGCAGGGCTATGCCCAGAAAGTTGGCGGTATTCTGGAAAATAAATCGGAGTTTAATCTGCACTACTGTTATCTGTCGTCTGATGCCGAGCGGGAACAGCTGCTCAAGCAACTTGGCGATGCGGATAAAGCAGATTCAGCCTTTAGAGCACTCAATCAGACCCGGCTGACCCGATGGCGCAAGCTCTTTGCGGAACAGGGGCTGGCTTCCCGAATCAACCAGTGCACTCAGGCAGAACAAAAGAAACACCGCAAACAACTGAAATCTGCTGAGATTCAGCAGAGTCGTTTTACCCTGCTATTGAAACCCTAAATAGCAAAAACTAGGGATTACCCTTTGCCGACAGGGCAAAGTCTTCCCTGATGAGTAATAATAAGGTCTGACGCTTTTTGATTCCTGAAACCTATCAGGCTGACCAAGAATTTTAAGGAGATACCGATGAAACTGCAGGCCGGAAAACTACTGCCTTTGGCCTTAGCCGCAGCACTGCTGGCCGGTTGCGCTAGTGATGATATTCAGGAAATTGAAGCCGGTTATGATGAAGAAGCCGGTGCGGGACCAATGGCGATGGCTCATGTTGGGCACGTTACAACGGAGTGGCCTGAAGCACCGGATCAGCAGGGACTGTTAACCACCGCACGTGCTGAAGCGGCTGTGATTCGTACTCATGCCGACCTAGCCGTGCAGCGTGCAGAAGATTCCGATTGGGTGAAAATGCATGCGATCCACATTCGCCATGCACTGACACCTGAAGGTGTTGGACCCGGTAAGGGCTACGGCTTGCTGAAGGCGGTTGAAGGTGTCAAAACCCACATGGCGTTGGCCATGGATCAGGATGATGTGTCTGATGCTATCGAATTTCACGGTGAACAGATTGTAATGAGTGCCGACTCTGTGCTGTTGCGT
>NZ_CEYNZH010000067.1:12099-16148 GCF_982874595.1 Oceanospirillum sp.
CTTTCAGCGCTAGTGGATAAAATCATCCGTGCACCCCGTTACACGGATCTTTCCGCAGAGGCCTCTCAGATGGCGATGCTGGCGGAGCAGATCCAGACTGGAGAAGACCTGAATGAGGATGGTGATATCAGCTGGGAAGATAATGAGCCCGGTCTAAATCAGGCTATGAAATATGTGAATTACCTGCTTCAGAAAGAAGCCGCTTATAAAGACGAATAAAGGCTTTGAAGCCTGCTCCTCAAATGACCGGTTTAGTTTTAACTGAACCGGTTTTTTGAATACTTTTTATGATGTTGCTCAAAAGGGCACTTTTTAAGTAGGTTTTTTTTGGTAACAATGTGTAATAATGCGCTTCATTATTTACCTTCAAAGCCTACCCCCGTTATAGAGTGCCACCGCTATGTTATTAAATTCTCTGCGCAATAAAGCGCTTTTCTTTAGTGGGATCTGTATCGCGTTCCTGCTGGTGCAGGTCGTTATGTTGCGCAGTGAAAGTCACCATGTGATTGAGCAGGTGGAATCGCTGGAGAAAGAGCGTATTCCCCAGCTGAACAAGGCTCATGATATGCAGGTTGCTGTTATCCAGGTTCAGCAGTGGCTGACCGATATCAGTGCGACCCGTGCACAGGATGGACTGAATGATGGCTTTGATGTGGCTGAAGAGAATGCAGCGTTATTCCGCACGCGCCTGAAGGAGATGATGGCGCTGGATAGTGATAATGCAGATGCCTACCGTAAGCTGCTGCCGATATTTGAAACTTATTATGCAACAGGTAAAAAGATGGCCCAGGGTTATATCGATGGAGGCCCGGCTACAGGTAATCAATTGATGGGTGAATTTGACGGCGCCGCCAGTGCAATTTATGAGCATATTGGCGATTTGATGAAAACACAGGATGCCCGTACACAGAACGCACTGTCCGCTGCTTTGCAGAAAGCGAAACAATCTCAGTGGACCAGCATGCTTTTTTCTGCTCTTTTGGCGGGGCTGATTGTATTGCTGTTAAGTGGGTTGCGTTTCTTTGTCCTGTTGCCCATTAATAAGATGTATCACATGGTAGAAGACTTGGGTAAAGGGGATGGCGACCTGTCTAAGCGTTTGTCGGAAAACCGCAAAGATGAGATCGGTGATCTGGCGCGTTCTTTTAATCATTTTCTGGTGAAAACCGATCAGACCGTTGCCAATGTGATGAAGTCTGTTGTGCGCCTGATTCCGATGGCAGATGAATTATCCAATACCAATGAGCATGTTCAGGACCGGATTCTGAAACAGAACGAGCAGAGTAAGAAGGTGCACAGCGGTATGCTGTCTACTCAGGATGCTGCGCAGTCGGTTTCTTCTGCTGTTGAGCGTATCTCGGCGGCATCGGATCAGGGGTATCAACGTGTGGGTCATGGGCTGGATGTTGTTAAGGAATCCAGTATCAATATGGAGCGCCTTGCCGAGCGCGTTTCCAGTGCTGAGGGTACGATTAACCGTCTGCAGGAGAGCAGCGACCGTATCGAGGGTGTGATTGACGTGATCGGTACCATCGCTGAACAGACCAACTTGCTGGCACTGAATGCTGCCATCGAGGCCGCCCGTGCCGGCGAAGCCGGTCGCGGCTTTGCTGTTGTAGCGGATGAAGTTCGTTCACTGGCAGGTAAAACCCATGACTCAACCCTTGAAGTACAGTCGATGGTTGAAGCGATCCGCAACGAAACGGCCAGTGTGGTCAGTATTATGCGCCAGAGTGTTGATGCGGCAAAAGACAGTAAAGAGTTGGTAGAGGCGAGCCGCACCAGCCTGGAAGAGATTAACGAAGCGATCGTTCATATCCGCAGCTGTTCTGAAGAGATATTGGCGGCGCTGCAGATTCAGAATACTAACTTTTCAGAAGTGAGCACCAACATCAATCTGATGGATGAGTACTTCAACGAGACACTGTCGTCTGGCCAGCTGACGTTCAGTTTTGGTGATGACCTGAAGAAGATGAGCGCTAAGTTACAGGATATGATGGCCACCTTTAAAGTGACCGATAAAACCTGGAGCACCAGACGCCGTGAAAAACCACGGGTACATGAGGAAGCTGAACTCTTCTGATTTTTACTTTCTCTGATGCATAAAAAAGAGCCGCAGGTCGGCTCTTTTTTATGCCTCTGTCCCGTCCTGAATAAGGCTGACACATTTTCTCTCCTAAACTGAAGAAATATGATGACCACTTATCTGAAGCGTACCCAGCGTGATTACTCTCTTGTCTATAAATTGGCCGTTTTGACCAGACTGAAAAAAGGCGAAACGACCTATAAACAAGCATAGGCACATTACAGTATTGCCGTCAGGCTTGGTATCAGTACTTCTATCGAGGTCTAGAGTGTAAGGGCTTCGAATATAGGGTTCTTGAGTACGTGCTGAATCTGCGTATCCGTCATCCGAGGCTCAGTTCCCTCAAATCGTGGGTTACTCACCGATGACAGATGGATATGACGGTTATCAGAATGCACTGGTAGAGCATGTGAACGGCATCCTGAAGCAGGAATATCTGACCCCAAAGCCAAGAGATCTTGAAGAATCGAAAGCAATGGCGAAAGAAGCGGTCATGCTTTACCGTCAGCAATACCCTTATCATCCTCTGAAAAACAAAACGCCCGATGAGGTTCATCGGGCGCTGTAAAAGAAGGTCAACCTGTATCAGAACTAAACAGAGCGGGAATTTACTCAGCGTCGTGCATTTTTGCAGCCTGAAGGGTGTTTTCCAGCAGTGCGGCGCGAGTCATAGGGCCAACACCGCCCGGAACCGGAGTGATCCAGCTGGCACGCGCAGCAGCAGGTTCAAACTCAACATCGCCCACTAGCTTGCCATCTTCCTGACGGTTGATACCCACATCAATAACGATAGCGCCTTCCTTAACCCATTCGCCTTTAACCAGTCCCGGCTTGCCTACGGCAACAACCAGTACGTCAGCTTCAGACACTTCTTTCTGCAGATTTTTGGTGAAACGGTGCGTAACGGTAACGGTGCAGCCTGCCAGTAGCAGTTCCAGAGCCATTGGGCGGCCAACAATATTGGATGCGCCAACGATGGTTGCTTTCAGGCCGTGCATATCGACACCAGTGCTTTCCAGCAAGGTTATGATGCCCTTAGGTGTGCATGGGCGCAGTACCGGAAGGCGCTGAGCCAGACGGCCCAGGTTGTACGGGTGGAAACCGTCAACGTCTTTATTCGGCTGGATGCGTTCCAGAATGAGGTCGGAATCCAGATGCGCAGGCAGAGGCAGCTGTACCAGAATACCGTCAACCTCAGGGTTGTTGTTCAGGTCGTCTACCAGCTTCAGCAGCTCATCCTGAGAGGTTGTTGCAGGCATGTCATAGGAGAAAGATTTAAAGCCGGCTTTTTCGCAATCAGCCTTCTTATTACGTACATATACTTCAGACGCCGGATCTTCGCCGACAAGTACCACGGCCAGACCGGGAACGCGCTGATTGTTATCTACGCGTTGCTGTACTTTTTCAGAGATAGAATCACGGATGTTTTGCGCAATCTGTTTGCCATCAATAATTTTGGCGTTCATCGTTTGGAGGTGCTCCTGCCCATGCTGTGTGACTGATATATCTATTTTCGCATGTTCCCCGTTGCGGGGGAATATCCAAGGCTAATGTCTTGTATCTAAATGAAAAACTTAAATTTTTTTTAAAATTAGTGTTGACGAGCTTTTCGGAGGTGTATAAAATGCGCCCCATGTTGAGACGGCCTCTCATTGAAGCCATCAAAGCATGTGTTAGTCGAAAGTAAGTCGGGATATAGCGCAGTCTGGTAGCGCGCCTGCTTTGGGAGCAGGATGTCGGGGGTTCGAATCCCTCTATCCCGACCATTTTTGGACTTGTAACGCGCCTATAGCTCAACCGGATAGAGCAACGGCCTTCTAAGCCGTAGGTTGCAGGTTCGAGTCCTGCTGGGCGCGCCAGTGTTCAGTTTCGGCTAGTTAGCTGAATGTTTATGCATTTAGTTTCGGCGGTGAGCGTAGCTCAGTTGGTAGAGCCCCGGATTGTGATTCCGGTTGTCGTGGGT
>NZ_CEYNZH010000068.1:0-15976 GCF_982874595.1 Oceanospirillum sp.
AGATTGGTATGAAAAAACCGGCCCTGGCGCTGACCCTGTCAGTTTCTTTGTTCTTTGGCGTGATTGAAGGACTTAAGGCCGCAGAGGTGAAGCTGCCGGATCTCAGTTTTATGCCGCTCTATGAGTTAGGGCTGGCCTGGGTTTTGCCGACTCTCTTGGTCCTGGTGTTCTTTGTGCTTATGGGATGCATGAGACCTCAGACTGTAACGTCTTAATGCGAACCATCAGTCCTTGGTTCAGCGGCTGGATATCTTAAATCCGGTAAGCGGTTAAAGCAGGGAAGCCCGTTTTGGTGTTGGCACTGAAACGGGCTTTTTGCCATCTGTAAAGGCGTTCCTCGGTGCGTTGCATCTTCTCCGGAGATTGAAGGTATCAGTTTAATTCATTTCTATTAATGTTCGGGCTGGCTTAAGGTGTGCTCTTCATATCTTAAGGAGTTTGCCATGGGGCAGGTACAGCGTTTTCAGGTGCTTTTGGCCGGTGTGTTCAGTCAGGTTATCTGTATCGGGATTGCACGGTTTTCCTATACCCCGTTGTTGCCGGTAATGCAGCAGCAGACCTGGATCGGGGATCTGGAAGGGGGCTGGCTGGCTGCGGTTAATTATGCCGGTTATATGGCAGGCGCTTTGCTGGCGGCCTCACTCAGTGATCTGCGGTTGAAGGACACCCTCTACCGCATCGGTTTGGTATTGGCTGTTGTGACGACGATCCTGATGGCGTCAACGGAAAACTTCTGGCTGTGGGTTCTGCTGCGTTTCTTTTCGGGTCTGAGTAGTGCTGGCTCAATGCTGATTGCGTCTGCACTGATTCTGAACTGGTTGATCCGCCATGGACATCGCAGTGAATTGGGTATTCATTTTGCCGGTGTGGGCATGGGTATCATGGTCGCTGCTCTTTTTGTGGAACTTATGCTTCAACTGGGTCAGAGCTGGCAGCATCAATGGTTGTGGTTTGGTGCTCTGGCTACGGTGCTGGCAGTGCCGGCATGGCGTTGGTTGCCTAAGCCTGATCTGACACCGATACCGGCAGGTAACAAAAATATGCAGGATATCCCGCCCACCAGAAAGTTTATGTGGCTCATGCTGACTGCCTATTTTTGTGCCGGCTATGGCTATGTGATTAGCGCAACCTTTATTGTCACGATTGTTGAGCGGATTCCTCAGTTAACAGGAATGGGGGCACTGACCTTTGCCGTGGTCGGTCTGGCAGCAGCGCCTGCCGTGATGAATTGGGATCTGATTGCCCGCCGGGTCGGGTATCTGAATGCATTGATTATGGCGTATAGCCTGCAGATTGCTGGCATTATTCTGCCAACGTTTTTTCATTCACTTGAAGTGGCTCTCTTCAGTGCTTTGCTCTTTGGCGGAACCTTTATCGGTTGTGTGAGCCTGGTTCTGACCATGGCGGGGCGATTGTATCCGTCTAAGCCTGCGAAGCTTATGGGTAAAATGACACTGTCCTATGGTGCCGCTCAGATGATTGCTCCTGCTTTGACGGGGATACTGGCTGAGCAGACGGGGCATTATGATATAGGCCTCTGGCTGGCAGGGGGCTTTGTTGCGGTGGGAACCTTGCTGATTATTTGGCTGAAACTAACAGATGCAACGGCCCAGATCTTAGATGATAGCGGGCGTCTTCAGGCTGCCAATTAAGGCGGTTAGGGTTTACTAAACCTGCTGGTCGCCTTAATCAGGCAACCAGTTGGTTTAGCATCAGGTGGATTTGAGGCCTTACATTGTCTGGAATGTGCCGTCCGATATTGTTGACGAGTTCTTGCTGCTCCTTCTTTGGCAGGTTGCAGCGGCACTGTTGCAGCCAGTGTTCGCCAACAGGCGTTTCATCCATACAGTGGTAGGCGATCGCAAGGTAGGGAAGAACCTGAGGGTTTTTGTTGATCAGCCAGAGATCCATGGCGCTTTCTTTCAGAAACCAAAACTGTCCATCCTTCAACAGTTGGTTAAGATAGCCTGAAATGGTCATTTTATTACGCTCTGTTTAATGAGGTCTATTATATTCTGGTAAAGAGAGCGAGGCTTGTCACGCGTCAGAAACTGACCGATTCTGACTCCGATTTTACCAGCGTAGTGCCCTTGGGCTAAAGCTGCTAGCATTCCCCTCCTTCAATTCTCTCCTGCAGGATGTGTGCGTGTTCTTCTCATCATTATTAAGCCGCTTAACTTGTGTGGCATGGCTGTTTTTTCCTGTACTGGTAATCTTTTTTTTAACGACCAGCCAGGCTTTAGGCAATCCTTCGGATTTTTCGTCTGGTGGCCCGGGCAGGTCAGAGGTGCAATTTGACTGGCTGGATAATCCCGGTGAAATTTTCGAACTCCAGGAGGTGCTTGACCGCTATGAGCATGGTGCTTTTCGGTCTCTGTCAGGCTCATTAAGTCGAGGATACACGCTGTCCAGCTCCTGGCTCAGCCTTAACATAACCGATGAGCAACTCCGTATATTTGATTATCTTTGGATGTCGCCATCTCAGCTGAATGAGGTTGACCTCTATTATCAGGTGGGTACCGATTCTGATAAGGCGGGGAGTTATCAGAAAGTTGCTTTGGGGGATCACGCCGCAAGTGAGAAGAAACCCTATCTGCACTTTCGCATGATATTTCCGTTGAAAAATATTCGTGCTTATCAGGTCGACCCTGCTTTTCGGGCGCTGGGTGAGTATCGGGTTTTTATTCGGGTAAAAACCAACAGTACCCATGCCTTGAATGCATTGTTGTTAACTGATGCAGCGATGGTAAGGGACAGCAATCAATATCTTTTCTTCTACGCCGGATTTTCAGCGATAGCCTTTATTCTCGCGGCGTTCTCGATGTTTGTGGCCTATCGGCTTAGAGATAAAGTTTACCTTTGGTATGCCTGCTACCTCTTTGCCATCTTGGCTTCCAGCATGCCGATAACCGGTGTCTTTTTTATT
Organism: Oceanospirillum sp.; assembly: GCF_982874595.1. Classification (NCBI taxonomy): domain Bacteria; kingdom Pseudomonadati; phylum Pseudomonadota; class Gammaproteobacteria; order Oceanospirillales; family Oceanospirillaceae; genus Oceanospirillum; species Oceanospirillum sp. Next base: position 2,927 of record NZ_CEYNZH010000068.1, read on the forward strand.
GTGTTTAATGATGTGCCTCCTTATCTTTCCGATATTTTCAGTGGGGCGGGTACCGGTTTAGGTTTCCTTTGTTTCAGCATGCTCTGTATTCACCTTTTGTCTGAGGGTGAAAAAGGCTTAAGCCCATGGGTCAAAGGCTATCTTAGGCTGACCATGTTGCTGGGCGGGGTTATGGCTCTTTCATCGCCTTTTGACTTGTATTCATACATGGGAGGGCTTGTCGGTGCTAATGCGATTTTTTACTCATTAGTACTTATGATCTGCTTTGCCTTAAGACTTAAAGCTGCGGAGGCTAAAGAGTGGTTTGTTTTTTCTGCACTTTTTCTCACAGTAACGGGGGCGTTAATTAACTCGGGACGTCTTTTGGGGTGGTTGCCGGAAAATCTATTTACCATCCATATTTTCCAATTCACTTCGGTGCTGCATATGCTGTTGCTGAATCAGGCTTTTGCTGAGCGTGTGATGTCTGCAGAAAAAAAAGCGCTCAAATCTGCCCGCCTCTCAGAGCAAAGAGCTAAAGAGGTTGCTGCCGGGATGAATCACGAGCTGATCAAGGTACTGGATCAGGAAAAGTCTCTGCGTATTGAGCAGGAGCGTTTTATCGATATGATCTCCCATGAATACAGGACGCCGCTTTCCATTCTGAAAACCAATCTGGAAATTCTTGAGTTAAAAGAGAAACCGGATTGGACAGGCCGACATAATTTACATGTGATGCAACAGGCTTCTGAGCGACTTCAGGAAGTTTTTGATAAGACAATAAAAGGGGCAAGTTGGAAACAGGCTTTGGCCTATCATCATGAGCGGAAGGAATTGGTGTCGCTGATGGACCACTTTGTTGATGAAGCCCATGTCATGTGGAACAGCATCCGACTGAGCTATACCGTCAATACACGACACCCTTGGTACAAGAACCTAGATGCTGCTTTGATGAAAACGGTGGTTTTCAATCTGATGGATAATGCCCGTAAATACAGCTCAGACCCCTTTGGTATAGAGATAGCTCTAACAGAGGCGGAAGATGGTGCTGGGCTGGTTTTTAGTGTGAGGAACCCTGTTTCTGGTGTGGTTGGTAAGTCAGGTAAGCAGCTGACAGAAAAATACACCCGGGGTGGTAATAGCGCCGGAACCAGTGGTCTTGGTTTGGGGCTTAATCTGGTTGAGCAGATTATTGATCAGCTGGGAGACCGGATAGAGCTGATCGAAAACAAAAATACCTTCGAAGCACGTATTACCCTAAGCGCGGTAGCTGTGCCTGATGAGGAGTTATCTTCTTGCGAGCATGGCTATAAACCTGATCATGGTAATCACTGACTGTTTGATTTTGATTTAGAGCGTCTAAGACGCAAGTTTGGTTGAATACGTTGTTTAGCCCAAGGAGAGCCGATAAGAATGAGTGCGTTTAATATATCTTCCCCGGTATCTGTTGTATTGGTGGAAGATGACCAGTTTTTGAGAGATAGTCTGGTGGAGTATCTTGGGCTTAAGGGGTTGTCTGTTAAAGGTACAGGCACTGCAGCGGGTTTTTATCAGTTGCTTGAGCAGGACGTTTTTCAGGTTGCGGTGATTGACCTTGGTTTGCCGGATGTCTCCGGTGAAGCCTTAGTTGATTTTGCCCGGAAAAATAGTGAAATGTCGTTGATCGTTATTACCGCAAATGATGGACTTAATTCACGGGTTAATTGCTACCAGTCCGGTGCAGACCTCTTTATGGGTAAACCCGTTGAGGGACAGGAGTTGGCTGCAGCTATTATCAGTCTTGCCGAACGCAACCGAAGCCGGATTGCTGGAGATCGATTAGACGGTGGCTCAGATATGGGGTGGCAGTTGAACTGTAAAAGCTGGTCTCTGATCACTCCGAATCAGGATGATATCGACTGCACCGTAAAAGAGTATCGATTGCTGTCGATGTTGGCGGAAACACCTTCTGAACCGGTCAGGCGTACCAAGCTTTTGATGGCGCTTTATGGGCGTGACGATGGCAGTGCTCAACGGGCGCTGGATACTCTAGTACGTCGCCTGCGACAGAAGATTCAACAATATTGGGATGATGAAGGCTCTCCCATCCGGACTGTCTATAGTGTGGGATATCTGTTTGCGGATGAGATTGTTGTTCATTCTGACTGACTGGCTTATAGCTGCTCGGTGTCAGTCATAGTCTTCTCGCTACGGGTTATAGCTGGCTTACGGGCCTGCAGGCGGATGACTAACTCCTTGATCCCCTGAAGTTTGCTGGACTGATAGTTTTTCCTCCAGATTAGCAGCGTTTTTACCTGGGAAAAGCGTTTTGGAAGTTCAAAGCGTTGAACGCTGGAGCCAATCAGCAGAACGTCCAAGACTGATTCAGGTATCACAGCGATACCGGTTCCTGCGGATACGCAGGCGGCCAGTGCATGATAGGAACTCATCTCCATGCAGTTTCTAGCGGTTGCATTCTCGCTGGCAAGCCAGTTCTCAAACATACGTCGGTAGGCGCAACCGCTTCGGAACGTGATCAGGTTCTCGTTCAGGGTATCGCTGGCTTTTTTGAAGCCTTTTCCCCGGGCCGCAATCAGTACCAGTTTTTCCTGGTGCGCTTCAAGACATTCGAATTCATCTGAAGTGACGGGTTCTCCGACAAAAGCGGCATCAAGGTCATATTGCTGTACCCGCTCTACCAGATTGGCTGTGGTATCGGTCACCAGGTCCAGTTGAACTTGTGGGTGTTTGGCATGGTAGGCCGCGAGTAATTTCGGAAGTCTTGCCGCTGCTGTGCTTTCCATAGAGCCGAGTCGAATCTGCCCCTGAGCGACACCACCCCTGAAAGCTGCTTCGGTATCCTCTGCTAATTGCAGAAGGCGATCAGCATAGCTAAGTAATAGGCTGCCTTCGGCAGTGAGTTCTAACCGACGATTGATACGATGAAAGAGCGTGACTTCCAGTCGTTCCTCAAGCTGCATCAAACGGGTACTAATATTGGATTGTACGCGATTCAGCTTCCGGGCCGCCCGTGTTACACCGCCTTCGATGGCAACGGTGCGGAAAATCTCCAGTGCATCCAGGTCCAGGTTATTTAAAGCCATCTCAATTCCTGATGATATGTTCTGTATTAATCATTTTTAATGATGCTGATGCTAGCATACTCTTCTTACTCTGTATAAACCGATATGAAGCGCCTGATGTGAGCGCTATATAAATGCAGGAGCGTTCATGGCTGAGCAGATACAAAAGGGGGCCGCTGAAGACTTGTTCTCAAGCCTTCGTTACCGGATATTGCAGGCACCTATGGCGGGGTCGCAGGATGGAGAGCTTGCTGCAGCCGTAAGTGATGCCGGCGGACTAGGAGCGCTGCCTTGCGCCATGCTTTCAGTTGAGCAGGTTATTCAACAGCTGGCGCTGGTGCGAGAGAAGAAGGGGCGTGCGATCAATGTTAATTTCTTCAGTCATACAGCGCCCGAGTATTCTGATAGGGATCAGGCGCATTGGTTGAGTACCTTGTCGCTTTACTATAAAGAGCTGAAGATAGATCCCGGTAATATTGCTGGTGGTCCGGGGCGGCAGCCTTTTTCGCGAGATTATCTGGATGCTATAGCTCCTTTCAAACCTGAATTGGTGAGTTTCCATTTTGGCCTGCCGGACCAGTCTCTGATGGCCGAGATCAAAGCTTGGGGTGGCTTAATTGCATCCTCAGCTACCACGATCAGAGAAGGTCTATGGCTGCAGGCTAGGGGGGCTGATCTTGTGATCGCTCAGGGATTGGAAGCCGGGGGACATCGGGGCCATTTTTTACGTTCAGATCTTGAAGAGCAATTACCGACCAAGGCATTGCTCACAGGCTTGATTGAGGTGCTTGATATTCCCGTTGTTGCTGCAGGTGGGCTCTCAACACCGCAACAGGTGGATGAGATGCTTCAGCTGGGGGCGGTAGCTGTCCAGATCGGTACGGGGTTCCTGCTGACACCGGAAGCTAAAACATCTCCGCTCCATCGCAAAGCCCTGAAAACCAAGATGTCTGAAGAAACGGTTATAACTAACGTATTCTCCGGCCGACCTGCCCGAGGAATGATGAATCGACTGATGAGAGAGCAGGGCCCAATGTCTGATAAGGTGCCTGCTTTTCCATTGGCAAGTACGGCCATTGCGCCTTTACGCGCTGCCGCTGAGAAACAGGGATGCTGGGATTTCTCGCCTCTTTGGGCTGGCGAAGGTGCTGTTGAGTGTCAGGAAAAGCCGGTAGGCGAGCTGATCCGTTGGTTTGCCGGAGATATGGCCTAGCTGATAATCCGGTGCTAACAGGTCGTTGACCGTTATCATCGAATGCAGCGATCGCAGGTTTGCCGCTGTAATCGGGGCCTGATTTTGGCAAAGCCTGCGTATAGATGATCAAACACAGGCTTAAGAAGGGGCCAGCCAGTTGGTGCCATCAGCCAACCAAGTCCTATTTCGCGATAGATCATCCTTGTCGCGTCCATGGCTGTCCACCATTGTCCGTTTGAGTCTCTCAGATGAAGTGCTTTCATCAGTGTCGAGAGGCTTTTTCCTGTGCTCTTTGGGTTAAAGGTTGTATCACTGATATCGATAAAAGCAAGTTGATAACCTTTCTTCTTACAGCGCATCTTTAACCAGTTGACCTCTTTACGACAGAGCGGGCAGGCACCGTCATAGTAGAGGGTGAAGTTGTTTTCCGGTTCCGTTTTGAGGAGAGGCTGATCGGTATTAAGCATGGAGACTCCATCGATATTGGCTGCTCTTGCTTTTCTCTTACGTGGAATATAGCGGCTTAGTTTGCTTTATATTGCCGTGGTTTTTTTGAGTTTATCCACTTTTTATTGGTTTTATATTGGTGTTTGTTGCCTTATTTTAAATAATTGTTGGTGAAATAAAATATTATCTAAGTTTTTTTGCCTGTCTTTGATCACTCCTGCTAACCGGATTCCGAGACAATGTTGTGACAATAACAATGTCTCGGATCAGGTCGTGAGCCTGACCTCTATATCAGGAAGTGATTATGTCTGCTGATACTTTAACCCATTCAAATAAGACTGCCATTCAAAACAATCGGGCTTCAAAAGCCTCTGTACTGGAGGTGGCATCCCTTGATATGCCTTTGGCCCAGAAAATGCTGGGGCTTGTTGCAGCTCTTATGATGGTGCTCGTCTGGTCCGGCTATTTTCTGTCACTGCGGTCCGGGGCAGTCACTGCTATCACGACCTATGAGATCGCCCTGCTGCGTTTTGGCCTGCCGGGTTTGATCCTCCTGCCCATTTTCGTTCGCAATTTTTCGGGTATTTGTCGTGTACCCAGGATCTATCTGCTCGGGCTGGTGATTGGCGGCGGTCTTCCATTTTTTTGGTTAGGTGCTTTAGGTATGGAATTGGGGCAGGTGGCAGAGGGCAGTACTCTGATTCCTGGTGTCGCACCGCTTTTTGTTACTACGATGGCGGTACTCATTTTTAATCAACCTCTCTCAGGTTGGCGCCTGGTAGGGCTGCTGCTGATCTTTTCCGGGGTGATCGCTTTTGTAGCGAACTCGGTGGCGGGTAATACTGAAGTCAGTGCTATCGTTTTTTTTCTGGTTGCCAGTTTTTTCTGGGCGCTATTCGCGCTGTCGATTCGTCAGTGTGGATTGTCGCCATTGATAGCGGCATCAACAGTGGCAGTACCGACAGCTGGTGTGTTGCTGCTGGTGGGTATTGTGGTACAGCCGGAATTCGGTTGGTTTGAGTTGACGTTGCAGCAACAAATTGGGCAGTTAGTCGCGCAAGGGTTGGGTGCAGGGCTCGCTTCGGGACTTCTGTTTGCTTATGCGATCAGTCGTCTTGGCGCTGAAGTAACGTCAGCCATCGGTTCTCTAACTCCTGTTGCTGCTTCAGTAATTGCCTATTTCTGGTTCAGTGAAGCGGTAACGCTGATGGTCGTTGTGGGGATTGCTCTAATCAGTCTTGGGGTGGTGCTGGCCAGCGGATTCATTAGGGGGCGGTTGTCGGAATAATCCTGTTTTAAAGATAAACGCTTTTTTATCGCTGAGCATTGCTTCTTCCTGATGCAGTGCTCAGTTGGTTCTGCCGCGATTTCCGACATGTCTGAACCGGCGGGTATGGTTTAGCTCAGGTGGTGGAGTGGTAGTTCTGTCCGTGTTTTAACCTGACGCAGAACAAAGCTTGTCCGTATGCTGGTAACACCTTCAATCCGGTTTAATTCATTCAATAGAAAGTGTTCATAGTAGGCCATATCTGGCATGACCACTTTTAGCATAAAGTCAGCATCACTCCCTGTAATCAGGGCGCATTCCAGTACTTCATCATAATTCAGAATTTTCCGTTCAAAGTTTTCCAGTCGTTCCGGAATCTGGCATTCCAGGCAAACCTGAACGTAGATGGTGAGGTCCAAACCTAAAGCGCTTTGGTTCAGCAGAGTGACTTGACGGTTGATGATGCCCACATCTTCCAGGAGTTTTACTCGTCGGGCGCAGGGGGAGGGGGATAGACCGATCTGCTCTGCCAGTTCAAGGTTGCTGATGTTGGCGTTTCTTTGCAAAACCTCAAGGATTCGACGGTCAATGCGGTCAAACTGTTTTGTTTTATGCATAACAAACCATTTTATTGTTGGGATAGTAGCAGTCAGCGTTAGCTGATTAGGGATATTTAGTTTTTATTATTGTTACTCGCTTATTTTAAAGGTTTTCCGGCTTGCTGGCTGTATCTGAAACTTTTTTAATCTGTCAAAAAAGCCTTTTTAATTAGCAGTTGAGAATAACCTATAACCAATGGTGAAGAGCTTGCATAAGCATTGAGCTGTATCATCAGGGATTGCTTTAACCCCTGTTTTAATGGATGCGCCCTGTTTATATATTCCGTAACCTCGACCTGAGGTCGCCAGAGAGCAAGTGAATGCCGTTACATCGTAAAATAATCCGCTTTATCCGAACGCTTAGGGGCTATGTGCTCATCTCCATCATGGCGGTGTCCATGGTGGTTTTTTTCAGTGTTACGCTAACGACGACTCTGCTTTATGAGGACGTCATTCAGCGTCAGGCTGCTCAAACGTCTGAAAGTATTGCGCAGAGTACCTTTAACAGCATGTTTCAGGTGATGCGACAGGGATGGACGCGTGAGGATCTGGAGGTCTTTCTTGCAGAGACCAAGGACTCATTTTCCGGCACTCCTTTCGAGATTGAGATTTACAGAGGCGCGCGTGTAGAAGCGCTATATGGGGCTATTGATCAGCCCGAGCCCGATGCTGAAATTCAAAGGACCTTTCAGGATGGTGAGCATCACCTGAGCGGTGCCGACAATATTATCCGCCGCCTGTATCCCCTGAAAGCCCGGGGCGAATGTCTGCAGTGCCATACAAATGTTGAGGTGGGGGATGTTCTGGGGGTTATCGAGATCACTCAGGACCTTCGCCCCTTCAGTCACGACATCCGCCAGAATTACATCGCCCTTTTTATTATTGCAGCGATGTTGATTATTTTTGCTGCCCTTGCGATCTCGGCATCAATCTCGGTGCGGATTAAGCAATCCATGCAGCGTTTTAAGAACCAGTTAAAGGATGTGAACTCAGTAAAAGATTTCCGTGAGCTGGATACAAAGAAAGTCGATTTTTATTTTGACGAATTCAACAAGGCTTTTCTGCATGTAGGCTCTCTGATGGAGAAGCTGAAAGATGTGGCCGTGGACAAGGATATTCTGGAATTTGAGATTCGCCTGCTGAGTAAGTTTATTATCACATCGGATGTCGTCAGGGACTGGCGGGATTTTATTAAAGATCTTTTGGTGGATATTAATACCATCATTCAGGCACATACTCTGGTTACCATTTTTCAGGTCGATGATGAAGGCTATGAGTTGGAGGTTTTCTGGTATCAGGATGTGCCGGAAGAGACCCGAAAAGCATTTGAACAGTTTCTCAGAACGAACATTGAAGGCGACGAGCATTTCCACAAAGGGGCGGTCATTCTGAGTATTGCTCACCATGTGTCCCATCCGGAGCCTGAAACCCTTGGTTTGCGTCCGATAACGCCGAAAGATATTGAGCTACAGACCAAGTCTCTGCTGCTTGAAACACCAAAGATTGGCGGTGTCGTGGGGATCGGTGTTCAGTCGGACCTGGCCAGAGATCCGATTCGCCATATTGTGATCGATGGCATACTGACAACGCTGCTGAACCTGGTTGGTTCGGTGAAAGCGATCTACAAGTACACCCAGGATCTGGAGTTTTATGCGACCAGAGATCCTCTGACCAGTTTACACAACCAGCGTATGTTTAAAGAGTTGCTGGGCTATGAGGTGGGGCGTGCCAGTCGACATAAAGACAGCTTCGGGCTGCTGATGCTGGATCTTGATAATTTCAAAACTGTTAATGATCGTTTTGGTCATGCCTATGGCGATCAGTTTTTGCAGGCTTTTGCCCAGGTTCTGGAAGACTCTATTCGGCCTGGTGACTTTCTTGCCCGATATGGCGGTGATGAGTTTACTATTATTCTGCCGGAAGCTTCTCAGGAACAGGCTTTTTCAGTCGCTCAACGGATTAAGCGGGCTGTCGAAAAAATGAATTTACGCTCACCTGATGGTGAGTCGATGCATGCGACCAGTTCCATCGGTGTTGCTATTTATCCGGACCACGCAAAAAATCCGAGAGATCTTTTCCTGCTGGCCGATAACATGATGTACAAGGCGAAGCGTCTTGGTCGTAATAGCATTGCAGTGCCGGATGATGATGAAGTGGCTGAGGTTTATAAAGAAGCCGGAGCCAAGAATATTATGGTACTGAATGCTCTTGAAGAAGAGCGTATCGTGCCCTACTTCCAGCCCATTGTTGACGCCAAGACCGGTGATGTTGAAATTCATGAGCTGCTGATGCGTATTGAAATGGACCATCGGATTGTACCGGCCGGAGAGTTTATTGATATCGCGGAAGGTATTGGAGTTGTCCATAAGATGGACTATATGCTGATCGAAAAAGCGTTTGATCAGATGGTTGAGCAAGGTTACAAGGGTAAGCTGTTTGTTAACCTTTCTCCTAAGTCTCTGATTGTCAGTGAGTTTATCGGTCGTATTCATCAGCTGGCGCTGGATAAGAATATCGCTCCGGAGCGTATTGTTTTTGAGCTGACTGAACGTGAAACGGTCAGTAACCTGAATTTGCTGGAGAAGTTTGTATTGGATCTGAAGTTAGAGGGCTTCAATTTTGCGATTGATGATTTCGGTTCCGGTTTTTCCTCATTCCATTACATCAAGCATTTTCCTATTGATGTGATCAAAATTGAGGGCGAATTTATCCGTAATATGCTCAATGATGACAAATACATGGCGTTTGTTAAGAGTATTGTAACCTTGGCTCAGAGCCTGGGTATCAGGACTATCGCCGAGTTTATCGAAGATGAAGAGGTGATGGATAAAGTCTGTGAGCTGGGTATTGATTATGGTCAGGGATATTATCTTGGTCGTCCGGCAGAGGCTTTTGTTCAGCAATCCAGTCATTTGGTCTCTGAGGTTCACCTGTAAGCCGGTCTATATACTCAGCTTGTTTAGAGGGGCGTTGTGTCGCCCTTTGCTTGCAGTTGATGCCTCATAAGCCTACTGTTTTTCTTGCATTTTTAAGCGTACAATATTCTCTTTATTGATATATGGTAAATATCTCTTCTTGATAGCCGTATTCAGAAGGTAGAAGAAAATTTTGCTTCAAGGATGTCATCGAACTACCGCTCAGATGGGAGAGTATGAATGGATGCAGAAATTCCTACAGTAGGTAAAGGTATTGTGGATTACAGTGGTTTAAGCCGGGAAGAGCTTGAGCAGCAGCTCAAAGAACATGTTCAGGAAGCCGATAAGGTCCGGAACCATCTTAAAAGCGAAGTTCGGCGACACAGAGATACCTCTGCCAGGCTCAATCTGATCAGCCGTGTTGTCGAGAATGCCCACTTTGCTGTGATGATTACTGATGCCGAACAGCATCTGGTTTATGTCAATGAAGCTTATACCCGCCTTACCGGTCTGAAATCAACCGATGTTGTAGGCCGAACACCTAAGGTGAATCAATCCGGTCGTCACGGTCCTGAGTTCTATCAGAAAATCTGGCGAGAGTTGAACCGCAAAGGCGTCTGGCGGGGTGAAGTCTGGGACCGCCGTCCGGATGGCAGCTTCTTTATGAAGTATCTGTCTATTGAAGTGGTTCGTGATGAAGCCGGTGAGGTGACTCACTACTTTGCTATTTTCAGCGACCTTTCCGAGCAGAAGCGCACAGAGGAAGAACTCGAGCGTCTGACTCATTATGACCCACTGACGGAACTGCCTAACCGTATTCTCTTCCGTAATCGGCTGGGTCACGAATTTAATATCTCCAACCGTCATGATTCCCGTACAGGGCTTCTGGTTCTTAATCTGGATCGTTTCCGAATGATCAACGATGCCTTTGGCTTTGCCATAGGTGATGAGCTTTTGGTTCAGGTCGCGGAGCGACTTAAGGGGCGGGTGCGTTCCACGGACTTACTGGCTCGGCAGGAAGACCGGTCGGAACGTGACTCGGATCTGATCTCCCGTATTGGCGGTGATGACTTCAGTTTTATTCTCAGTGAGCTGCGAGCTCCTGAGGACGCTAACGTTGTTGCCCGTCGGTTGTTAGCTGTTTTTGATGAGCCTTTTGATGTTGAAGGGGAAGAAGTTTTCCTTTCCGGAAGTATCGGCATCGCAGTGTACCCGGATAATGCCCGTAGCGAAGATGGCCTGATGCAATGTGCCGAAGCAGCCCTGAATCTGGTAAAGGCTGAGGGTAAGGGTGGGTATCGCTTCTTTTCCGAAGAACTCAATCGCAGCAGTGCTGAGCGGGTTCGTCTTGAGGCTCGCTTACACAGAGCTGTCGCCAATGAAGAGTTTGCTCTTTACTATCAGCCAAAGCTGGATTTTAAAACCAATACTGTGATTGGTATGGAGGCGCTGTTGCGTTGGCCTCAGGATGATGGCTCTATGGTTCCTCCTGGCAGTTTCATTCCGCTGACGGAGGATACTGGGTTGATTAACCCGATCGGCCGATGGATTATTCTGCAGGCCATGCAGGATACCTGCCGGATTAATCAGGAAACAGGCTTAAAGTTGCAGGTTGCTATCAACCTTTCGGTGCGTCAGTTTCTCAACCCTGGTGTTGTGGGTGTCATTCGTGAGGCGCTGCAGATTACAGGTATTGATCCCTCTCTGGTGGAGTTTGAGATCACCGAAAGCATGTTGATTGATAAGGTTGAAGATGCACGCCAGTCGATGGATAACCTTAGGGATTTGGGTGTCAAATTGGCGATCGACGACTTTGGAACTGGTTATTCGTCGCTTTCTTACCTTAAAGAGTTTCCGGTAAATACGATGAAGATTGACCGCTCTTTTATCGCACCTTTACAGAATGGGCCGGAAGCGGCGGCGATTGTCTCTGCGTTGGTCGCTTTGGGAAAAGCGATGGGTTTGACCGTGGTTGCTGAGGGTATTGAGAACCAGGAGCAACTGGAACTGGTCGCTTCATCGGGTTGTGATCTCGGGCAGGGTTTTCATATTGCCCTCCCTATGCCGCTTGAAGACCTGATTCGAACTTTTGAATAAGATCAAGAGCGATAGTGGCGATGTTGTTGTGTTTGCTCGGGCTCTCAGTTAGGCAGGTTTTTTATTTTTGATGACAGCTGCTCATGCTTGGCATGCAGCTGACTGCTTATTTCCTGAAATTCCTTTATCAGTAGCCCAAGTTTGTGTAGCTGGCTTTTGGATGCAGCTTGGCGTGACATTGTATTTCTCCTATTTTCTGATTTCCTGGTCATTGTTACGCGGGCTGAGTGTTTTAGGATCACCTTCTTTAGTAAATTTCTCCCTTATACAAAGTGTTCAAACAGTTGATAACATATACCTGATTGAGATCTTTAATGTTTGTCTCAACCCGAATAAAATCCTTTTTTAATAAGGGGTTATTTGAAATGCGTTATTGAGGGCTGTGAGTTATGAAGGAATATATCGGGCTTGGTATTGTTGTTTTTTCTCTGATTTTCGCAGTGAGTGCGGCCTTTATGGCTTGGCGATTAAAGAAACGTCTGGATTCGGCTAATTCCGTTGTTGCACTGGAGAAAACCCGCCGGGAAGAGCGGCGAAAAACCTATCAGGAGGTGATTGCTCAACTTGAGTATGCGATCACGTCTGTTACCAAGGGAGATCCTGAGTTGAGCAATCTATTTGATGATTTATCGCCGAAGTTGCACTTGCACGCTTCGGAAGAAGTAAACTCTAACTTTATTGAAGTTTGCCTTCTGCTGGAGAACTGGACCGCGATGACACAGGATGTAGAAAAAACATCTTTAGAGCTTCAGCGCCATCCGGATCAAGAAATGGTTCTTGAGCAGCGTATATCGGAACAGAAAAAGCAATCTCAGGATGCTTATCAGTTGTTTAAACACAAGTTTAATAAGCTGGCGACAATGATGCGTAAGGAGATGAGTGAGGTACTGTGATATTTTGTTCTGCGATCAGGGCTGTGGCTTGAGCTTTACCGCACATCACCGTATATTCGCATCCATCATTCTATTACAGATAGGGACGCCAAATGGCTCTGAAATCAACCGTTTATAAAGCAACGGTGAACCTTGCTGATATGGATCGGGGTGTCTACCTTGATCAGTCACTAACACTTGCCCAACACCCTTCCGAAACTGATGAGCGCATGATGTTGCGTATTCTTGCATGGACGCTTAATGCAGTTGATGGTCTCGAGTTTACTAAGGGGCTTTGCGTTGACGACGAGCCGGAAATCTGGAAGAAAAACTATTCTGACGAGATTGAACTCTGGATAGAGTTAGGTAACCCGGACGAGAAGTGGCTGCGTAAAGCCTCCTCTCGTGCTCAACATGTCATTCTATACACTTATGGCGATAATTCGGCTCCTGTCTGGTGGCGGCAGAATAAGAGTAAACTGTCCCGTTTTGATAATCTTCAGGTATGGAATATCTGTGATGTCGTTATCGAGCAGTTGGCGCAGATGACTGAGCGTACTATGCAGATTCAGGTGACTATTCAGGATGGAACCGCTTGGTTTAATTGTGGCGATCTG
>NZ_CEYNZH010000069.1:0-14680 GCF_982874595.1 Oceanospirillum sp.
AATGCCGTCACATCAGTGCAATAGCGTGTTGCGCTCAGAGTCTGCAACCGCCGAGATAAAAATAAAAAATAAAAACCTTATTTTATTAGCCATAATTATTCCTAGCAAAAGCACCTAAACATAGACAACCAGAGTTATAGTTAATATTTATTCAGATCAGAAATTCATACCTACATAAAAAAGATACAATTCAATCTATCCAAAAATGAAATTTACTAGATTTTTATCAACAAAGCATGCAAAAAAATCGAATTTAAGACTAATAAAATGGATCAGAAGTCACTTGGGGGGGAAATATGTGAAACCAAAAAAAAGCACCCAAAGATGCAAGGGTGCTAAGACCAGAGTGAACCCACGGGAGTGAGGCACTCTGGTTGTGGCAGAAGCGAGAACAGGGAAGCCTCTGCCAGAATGTGATCAGACCGGTTCTGATCTGATCACGACCAGGCTTTTAACGAAGAGAAAACAGCCGGGATCAGTCGATATTGATCCAGACGTTTTTGATCTCGGAGTATTTATCCAGCGCGTGCAGGGATTTATCACGCCCGTTACCGGAGGCTTTTACGCCACCAAACGGAACCGTGGTATCGCCTTCGCCCCAGGTGTTCACCCAAACCATGCCGCTGTGAATCTTACGGCTGACGCGGTGTGCGCGGGACAGGTTAGAGGTCCAGATCGCAGCGCCCAGACCATACTGGGAGTCGTTCGCCAGTGCGATCGCTTCCTCTTCGGTTTCAAACTCACAAACCGCCAGAACAGGGCCGAAGATCTCTTCTTTTACGAAGGTCATGCCGTTGTGGGCTTCGGTCACGATGGTCGGCTTGGCATAGAAGCCTGCACCTTCCTGATACTCAGGTTCACCACCCAGAATCACTTCGCCACCCTCGTCCTGTGCAGAACGGATATAACGGCTGACGGTATCCAGCTGCATCTTGTCGACCAATGGGCCCATGTTAGTGTTCGGGTCCAGCGGGTCGCCCGGCTGATAGCGGGATGCGGCTTCAACCAGTGCAGCGATAAACTCGTCTTTAATGCTCTTCTGTACATAGATACGGGAGCAGGCGATACACACTTCCCCCTGATTGGAGAAGATCGCTGCGGCTGCGCCACCGGCTGCTTTTTTGATGTTGTCGCAATCATCAAAGATCAGGTTCGGGGACTTACCGCCTGCTTCCAGCCAGACACGTTTCATGTTGGACTCGCCAGCGTAACCCAGCAGCATACCCGCCACACGGGTCGAGCCGGTGAAGGCCAGTACGTGAACATCGTTATGAAGCGCCAGCGCTTTACCGGCAGTGTGGCCGTAACCGGTCACGACGTTGAAAACACCATTCGGGATACCGGCTTCAGTGGCCAGCTGCGCCAGACGCAGGGCGCTCAGGCTGGTTTTTTCTGATGGCTTAAGTACCACACTGTTACCCGCAGCCAGAGCCGGAGCAATTTTCCAGCTCACCATCATCAGTGGGTAGTTCCACGGGGTGATACAGGCAACAACACCCACAGGCTCGCGGCTGATCAGCGCCAGAGAACCCGGTGCCGTCGGGGCGATCTCGCCATAAACCTTGTCGATAGATTCCGCTGTCCACTGAATGCAGTCGATAGCATCCGGCACGTCGATCGCGGTCATTTCGGAGATGGATTTACCCATATCCAGGGTATCCAGAACCGCGAATTCATCTTTGTGCTGCTCAACCAGTGCGGCCAGTTTCAGCAGCACCTTCTTACGGTGTTTAGGGGAAGCTTCCGCCCACTCACCGCTGCGGTAAGCCGCAAGACCGTTGGCAACGGCTTTATCAACATCAGCCTGATCACAGCTAGCCACATCGGTCAGATGCTCTTCCGTCGCCGGGTTGATGCTGGCAAAGGTCTCGCCGCTTTCGGCATCACAGAACTGACCGTTGATATAAGACTGACCATGTAAGGTCAGCGTTTTACTGAGTTCGAACCACTCGTCACGGGTCGCAGGGGATTTAACTGTCATTGTCTACCTCAGCTGAATTCGGTGCCGATCAGGTTGATCTGATCGCTTAAGTTGCAGTCAGTGTAGAAAGGACTCCACCGGTGGGGCTATACCCCTCAGGATATAGACCCGATTGCATCAAAGCCTGTCGGCCTCAGTATCGCCCAGGTTGTAGTAATGCTTGCGATAGAGATAGCTTGGCAACAGAGAGTGCGCCAGCGCCAGCTCGGCCTGCTGGGGACTGGCGGCTCCCTGAATCAAAAGGCTGTTATCCGACAGGTCTACCTTGCCACTGACCGCTTTCTGCTGGGGACGCAGGATCGTAATATCGTGACCGTCCAGATAAGCAAAAGTATTGTAAAACTGCATCATCGCCCGCCCCGGCTGGTTACGCTCAGCGGGATGACTCAAGTCCCGACCCAACATGGGATGATGACTATCCAGCCCCATAAGAGACAGCAGTGTCGGTGCCAAATCAACCTGGCTGGCAACGGTCTGAATACGCTCAGGTTTCAGATCGCCCCCCAGAATGACACCCGGAATACGGAAGTTCTTAACCGGAATCAGATCATTGCCATAGGCGCGGCTATCGTGGTCCGCAACCACAAGAAACAGGGTATCTTGCCAGTAATCAGCCTGCTCAGCCTGTTTAAAGAATTCCCCCATCGCATAATCAGCGTACTTAACTGCATTTTTTACGCTGGCTTTGGGCTGTTCTACCAGATCGATTCTTCCATCAGGAAATTCAAAAGGCTCATGGTTTGATGATGTAAAGATCAGCGTAAAAAAGGGTTTATCGTCTTTGTGCAAGTTGGTCAGGCGTTCATGGGCTTTTCTGAATAGGTCTTCATCACTTACTCCCCAACTACCGACAAACTCAGGCTGGCTAAAGTTTCTTTCATCGGTAATCTGGTCGAAACCATTCCCCATGAAGAAGCTCTGCATATTGTCAAAATGGGCCTCACCACCGTAAAGAAACTCGGTGTGGTATTGATGCCTTTTAAGCACAGAGGCCAGAGTGGCAAAATGTCTCTGGGACCCGGACAGCTTCACGGTGCTTCGGGCCGGGGTTGGCATAAAGCCCGCGACAACCGCTTCAATCCCCCGTACAGAACGGGTTCCGGTGGCAAAGAGGTGCTCAAATGACCAGCCCTTGTCTCTCAGACGATCAAGATTAGGTGTTAAACCCTTATACCCTCCGAGTGACTCAATAAAGGTTCCCCCCATGCTCTCCTGCAGCACAATGACCAGATTAAGCGGCCGCTCTCTTTTAACGGGTGTCCTCTGGGTGTGCAACGCTGGTGATGAGGCTAAATGATCAAATTCATTACTCTTCAGATGAGAGGCGGACTCAACCAGATCGAGTACTTTATCAAACGGCATTTTGCCGTACATATCAGATGACTTGGCCTCATCTTTCAGCTCGTAAGCGGCATAGGCTGCTGACCAGGCAGAACTTAGCATCAGGCTGTTCACCATAGGATCAGGGGTAAGCGCAAAAAAAGCTGGGTTCACCGGCCTGTGCCCCAAAGTTGAGCGAGCACCAAGAAAAACCATAGCAACCAGCAAAGGCCAGATTAAGAGCGATCTGCTGACGCTCAGTGAATGGAAATAAGAAAAGCGGGAGGAATAAGAAAACAACGAACAGTGTTGTCCCTGCGATGGAGGCTAAAACAGAGAGCCTGAAGCCATTCCAGAGCATTGAGATCACTTCTTTCGGATAGGACAGATACTCAATAAACAGACGATTTGGCCGAACATCGTACTGCATCAGAAAGGCGGGGGTTGCCAGCTCCATAAAGAGCAGTAGCGTCAGAATAAACACCGTCCAAAGTAAAAACAGTTTCTGCCAGACCGGACGCAGAATTTTAATACCGCTCAGAGGGAATAGCAGAACCGCAGGACTCATCAGCATGAAAACTATAATCAGATCGGCTCTTAGTCCCTGAGAAAAAATATCGGGACCGATTCCCGATTCCACAACTCTTTGCCACTGCCATAACGCTAAACCGACCCGGCTCAATGACAGTAAAAAAAGCCCCGAAATCATCACCAACAGAATTTTTCCTGCGTCGCCCAACCTGAAAAACAATCGCACCATAGTGACGGTAACCTTTTAACCAATAATTAATGGCTGGCAGCATATTGGTTAATTCTTAAAGCAATCTTAAGTCTTTGTGATGGGTCGGTTTAAGCCTCAGTTAAGTTTTAACTTTAAGAATAACAAACCTAAGTAAAGTTAGGTAAAACAACGGTCTGTAGCCTTCTCCTACCGGCTTCTTTGCTGAAATAATCCACGCCAATAAGACATTTCCCATCAAACAGGTACTGACAAGGACATCACAAATGAACCGATACAAAACGGTTTTCTGGGGCTTGCTGGGCATAACCACGCTGCTCTGGTTAATGGCCGATACGCTTATACCGACACCCCTTACCTACTTCTCATTCCGTCACGTGTTTACTCAGTATTCCGGTGTACTGGGGATTATGGTTATGAGTACCGCGATGATTCTGGCCACCCGTCCGGTTTGGCTGGAGTCCTGGATCGGCGGCATGGACAAAATCTACCGTCTGCACAAATGGCTGGGTATCGGTGCATTAGTTATCACAGCGCTGCACTGGTGGATGGCAAAAGGGACAAAATGGATGGTTGGCTGGGGCTGGCTTGATCGTCCTGAGCGCGGCCCACGCAATGAACAGGCTTTACCCGCTTTACAGGAGTGGCTCAACAGTCAGAGAGGTCTGGCAGAAGGGATTGGTGAGTGGGCTTTTTACGCGGTGGTCATTTTTATCGCATTAGCGTTAATTAAGCGCTTCCCTTATCGCCTGTTCCGTAAGACTCACCTATGGATTTCTGTGGCTTACCTCTTGCTGGTGCTGCACAGCAGTGTACTGATGAACTATGACTACTGGTCTCAGCCTGTTGGCTGGCTAACCTTGGTAATGATGATTGCTGGCAGCTGGTCAGCCGTTCTGGTACTTAGCGGCAGAACAGGGCAGAAACGCAAATTCGATGGCACAATTACTGGCCTGAACCACTATCAGAACACTCTGGAAGGCCAGATTACGCTGGATCAGGAAACCCGCAAATGGCCGGGACATACTCCGGGACAATTTGCCTTTGTAACGTCAGATCCTTCTGAAGGCCATCACCCGTACACGATTGCTTCAGCATGGAATCCGGCTGACTCTCAACTGACCTTTATCGTAAAAGAGCTGGGGGACTGGACGAGTCAACTGAAGCAGCGCCTGCGCACCGGTTTACCCGTACAGATCGAAGGCCCATACGGTTGCTTTGATTTTACCGATAACAAAGAACAGCAGATCTGGATCGCCGCAGGTATCGGCATTACCCCCTTTATCGCCCGCATGGAGCATCTGATCCAGCACAAGCAGCAGGATCGTCAAATTATCGACCTCTTCCTCTGCATGGAGCATCCGGATGCCGATCTGATCCGCAAGGTGGAGGCTCTGGCCAGAGGCGCAGATGTCAATCTGCATCTGGTAATCAGCAGCCAACAAGGACGACTGACACCAGAGCAAACAAGGGATCAGGTTCCCGGCTGGCGTGAAGCAAGTCTCTGGTTCTGTGGCCCGAAACAGTTCGGACAGGCGATCCGAACTGACTTCCACCAGCACGGTATTCACCAGAGCGCAATTCATCAGGAGTTATTTGAGATGCGTTAAGCCGTGCTCAAATTGACATCGAACCAACAAAAAAAGGCCAGCTTTCGCTGGCCTTCTCTTGAATCGGCTTGTATGCCTGCCCCGCTATTCGGCTTTTGCCTGCTTATTCGCGGCCAGCACGTAGAGGTATTCCAGAGCCAGAGTCGCAGCCGCTAATGCAGTGATCTCAGCATGATCGTAGGCTGGTGCCACTTCGACCAGATCCATACCGATCAGATCGACACCCTGCAGACCGCGCACAATTTTCAACGCGCAATCGATGCTGATACCTGCCGCGACCGGTGTTCCGGTACCCGGAGCAAACGCTGGGTCGATACCGTCGATATCAAAGCTCAGGTAAACCGGCTTGTCAGCCACACGGGCACGAATCTTCTCCAGTACGGCGTGCGGACCGTGATCACCTACCCAAGCTGCATCCAGAACTTCAAAAGGATGGCCCTCATAGGTATAGGCTGTACGGATACCAATCTGGATAGAATGTTCGGTATCGATCAGATCTTCTTCAACCGCATGGTGGAAAATGGTGCCGTGGTCGTACTGACTGCCACCGGAGTAGGTATCGGTGTGGGCGTCCACATGAACAATCGCCAGCGGGCCATGTTTTTTCGCATAGGCACGCAGAATCGGCAGAGAGATAAAGTGGTCACCACCAAAGGTCAGCGCGCTTTTACCGGCATCAAGAATAGAGCCGATATGAGCCTCCAGACCGTCAACCATGGTTTGTGGTTCACCGTGCTTAAAGCGGACGTTACCGCTGTCAGTCACCGTCAGATGATCATCCAGAGCAAACTTCCACGGCCAACGGGCACCTTCCCAGATCAGGTTAGCGGATGCCTGACGGATCGCCTGTGGCCCCAGACGGGAACCCGGACGACCGGAGGTTGCCATATCGAAAGGTACGCCACTGACAACGACATCAGCCAGAGAGGCCTGGATATCTCGCACCAGCGGAAACTGCATGAAGGTCATGCCCAGTTCACCGTACAGTGGCAGATCAGCGTTAGCGACGCTTCCGGTGTGAAGAGGTGCGGTTGCAGACATGGATGATTCTCCTAAATTCAACTTCTACGTTTTCAGGTTGTAGCGTTTCAATATGCTATGTGTCGTTTAATGAGATTCCCGAATGGTCTTATCCGGCCAACCTCGTTGGTTGGCTCAAGATTAGGCTTGCAGAAAACATTAGTGAAACGCATAGTTATAATATCGATATGCATGATATTAATACCAAGACCGCTATAAGGCCCTGAGAGCTTTTCTTTATGAAATCTTTGCGTCAGTTTGACCTGAATTTACTGGTCCTGTTTGAAGCTTTGCTGACAGAACGCCACGTTAGCCGAGCCGCTGAGAAAGTATTTCTCAGCCAGTCAGCGATGAGCCACGCCCTTAACCGACTCAGAGAACAGCTGGATGACCCCCTGCTGATCCGCACCGAGAACGGACTGCAGCCCACTCCCCGTGCCCTGGAGCTACTACCGGAAGTCCGCAATGCACTGCGCCAGATCGAGCGCAGCCTGAGCCCGCCACAAAGCTTTAATCCTGCCGATAGCGAACGGGAGTTTGTGATCGCCTGTACCGACTATTTTGAGGCGGTTGTCTTTCCGGAGATGATCAGCCACTTCCAGAATATTGCCCCCAATATTTCCGTAGAAGCCCGCATGATTGATGAAGATGCCTTCCATACCGATCTGGAAACCGGAGAGGTGGATCTGGTCGTCGGTATGGATATTAACGAGCCTGCCCCCGGCCATCTGATCGTCGAAAACTGGATCAGTGAGCAGCAGATTTGTCTGTTAGCCCAGAGCAATCCTGACCTGCCGGAACAGCTGGATCTGGAGGATTATATTCAGCGGCCACATATCGTGTTTTCAGATCTGGCGGGCAGCAACGCTAACGCCATTGATCATTGGCTGGCAGAACATAAACTCGCCCGTCGCAGTATCGCCCGAACGGTAAACTATATGGCGGCCGCCAAAATTGTCGCTCAGACTCAGGCTATTATGACCCTGCCCTATCAGATGGGATTGCTGTTCAGTGAACTCTTTCCGGTGGTATTAGCACAACCACCGGAAGGACTGCCCAGCGTACAGATGACTCAGATCTACCATCCACTATTTGCCAAGGAACCGGGCAGAGTCTGGCTTCAGGAACAGGTACAACACTTTGGGGATCGTCTGCTGAACAATGACTGAGAGCCATCATTCACAAATCGCAGACGTAAAAAAACCTCAGTGTTTACGCACAGAGGTTCTTCTTTAGCCGATCAGGTTCGGCAGTGATTCAGTATCAGATCAGCTTTTGAATCAGATCGCTTTGGATTCACCGTTCATCCAGCTGGCACGGCAACGGAGGAAGTCCGCCAGCGGGTAATCCCAATCCTGCTGGTGTCGGTCCTGCCAACGGCAGATCTCCAGCTGAAGCTCAACAGCATCAGGCTTTTCACCGGCTTTCAGATTTGTCCGATGGGTGTTCAACACGGCCAGCAAAGCATCGTGCTGCGCCTTATGACCGGCATACTGATCGAACTCTGTGGTCAGCATAAAACGTTCTTCCTGCTCAAAGTGCTCTTTCGCTTCCTGATAGATCTGCTCCAGCAGGTTGCCAAAAGCGCGCTCATCCACCAGAGGCAAGGCCCCCAGCAAAGCAGTAAATTTATGGTGCGCCCGGTCCATCGCTGCGTGTTCGTAATACTGCAGGCGCATACCCGGCGCAATTTCCGCCGCTTTCAATGTTCTCAAAGTGGTTTTTGCCGCATCTTTTGAGGAAGTCATAGCAACCGCCATCGTTATCAGGAGTTAGAGTTATCCGAATCACACCAAGCCGGAATCGGCAGGAGGGATATCCTCTTGATTTATGCGGTTTAAAACAATGCCACGGGTCAAGACTCCGTTGATCAGGTTCAACAGCTGTCTCCTTTAAGCGACTTCCTGTTCGCTTTTCAGCACAATATTTTTTTCAGGGGATGTTGCGCGACGGTTTGTCAGCAACGCCTGAGCAATACCGGATAATAGAATCAGACTACAACCGGAGATCTGCAAGGTATTCAGGCTCTGATCAAACAGCATCCAGCCCAGAGCAACCACAGTAATGGGTTCCAGATAAGCCAGCGTGCCAAAGGTAGATGCTGGCAGCGCCCTTAAAGCGACCACCGCCAGTACAATCGCCAGAAAACCCGGAACGATACCCGCCAGAGTCAACCAACCCCATTGAGGTAGTGTCATCACATCCCCCTGAAGCAGCATCAGAGGCAACATGCAAATGGCTCCGGCAAACATCTGATAACCGCTGCGGGTCAGTACGTGAATGCGCTCTTCAATCAGACGGTTGGTCAGCATAAAGGCAACGTAACAAGCCATAGCGCAACATCCGTAGAATAGTCCCAGTGCTTCATTCGCACGTCCGGCAAGGGAAAGATTGAACTCCATCATCATGGCAAACCCCAACAGAGCCAGCAGTATCAGCCCAATTGACGCTGTAGAGAGGCGCTCTCCCATAAAAAAGTGCGCCACAATTGATGCCATAACCGGTGCCAGATACATCAGCATCACGGCATTTGCCATCGTGGTGTATTGCATCGCAAGAATATAGAAAACCACAAACCCGGCCAGAAATGCGCCGGTCAGTAGCACCTTAACACCGGGCCAGACAAAGAGTTTTTCTCTCTGGCGGGTCACCAGAAGGAAGAGAACCATCAAAAGCGCGCCGATAAACAGTCGATAAAAAGTAACGGTCTCAGCACTGACATTGGCAAAGAGTGAGATGGTACCAATCGTACCCATGAAAAAGGCTGACAACGCTGCAGCCAACAAAAAGATACCTGAAGATCCCGATGACATAGTCAATACCCTGGAAAAAATGAAAACCCAAAAAGTAAAAACCGGTGCTTCAGACACACCGGTTTGCATTAGGTTGAGATTATCAATCTCAGGCTTAATTATGCCAGTAGTATTTTATGTTCATCATCCACTGATATCGCCGACAGCGGTTATTCCGGAATTCTGCCCGCTGACAGAGACTCAAAGGCCCAACTGAGGTTATCCCTTGCCTGAGCTTCTCTCTCCGTACGAAAGAGATTTGTACGATAGATCGCATCCGCCTTAAGCAAGGTTTGCAGCAGCTCAGCCCGTTTCTGACAATAAATACCCACCGGAACCTCCCGGTACTCACTACGAATCGCCTGCTCGTAAGTTCGGTACTGTTCGCTTGGGGCACCTAAAATCGCCAGATCGATATCCAGAATCCCGTTTGTATCCGGACACGAGGCATTGACCTCCGATTGGGAACCGGCGTCACCGTGGCGTGTCGCCACAATAAGCTGGTAAACCCGCTCGGTTTTCTCGGGATTGGCCTGCTGACTTTGCAGAAAAGCCTGCACCCATTGAGCACTTTTCAGCTCATTATCCTGCCGGAACGGATCATAAACTGCATCATGAAACCAGATAGCCAGTTCAACCTCATCGGGATATTGCAGATCAGCCCGAAGCCGATCCAGATGGCCGAGACAATCATCCACATGAAACTCGGTATGATAATAGCGTCCCTCTTTGCGATAAGCATCCTGCAGCATCTCAAACAGCGGGCCATGCTCAGCCAGCCCCCACTGCTGCATCAGCAATTTCCAGCGGGAGAAATTAAAGCGTTCCATAGAGGCACTCCGGATCAAAGCAAAAACACTAAGTTAAAGAATTTAATTACAGAATCATAGGGTTATAGATGATTCTAAGTTAGCTTACCAGCTTGTCAGCGATGAATTTGGGCTATTAAAAGGTTACTCCCAGCGAGCCTCATCGGGCTGAAGTTTAAAGCCTATGGTTCGGCCATCCGCACAGAGCTGCTCAACCCTGATCGGTGCTCCGTCCGTATCCAGCTCAACAAGACCGATTCCCGCGCTGTTCACCAGACGCTCGCCAGGGTCACCGGTTTTAGGTCTTCGGGGGATAACCCGCATTTTCCGCCGCTTGGTAAACCAGTTAAGCGGGGATCGGGGCGAATAGAGCCAGCGATTCAGGCGGTCAAAAACGGTCAGTAGTGTCGCCGGAAACTCGTTTTTAAAACCACTGCTGGTGATCTGCCAGATATCCGGCCCCCGCTCATGACCACGCAACTCAATGTCATAAACAAAGGAGTAATGAACGTCGCCTGAGAGAATCACAAAGTTCTTCGGTGTCTTAGGGTGCCGGAAGAGATTCATCAACGCGTAGGCGGCACCTTTATGTGCCATCCAGTTTTCCGCATCCACCATCAGAGGCTTACCGATCCAGGTAAACACACGCTGGATCACCTCAATAAGCTTTACACCAAAAACGGGAGCAGGAGACACCATCACCACGGCTTCATGGCCGATGAGACGCTGCTGCAGATCCGTCAGAGATTCCCAGTCCATCAGTCCCGATGGCAGATCCAGAGAACGCTCTGAACGCCAGCGATGAGTTCGGGTATCCAGAACCAAAAGCACGGGCTGCGTATCCCACTGATAATGCCAGTTTGGAAAACGGATCAACTCATCAATCAATGCAGTGTGCTGATGGCCTCCGGGTTTGAACAAACAACGTTGCATCTGTTTTATCAGGGTATCAGGAATCTGCTCCGGAGCATTTCCCCACCCCTGGCACAGCAGATATCCGATCAGGGTGTTGCCGATAATCCGATGGGAAAAATCCTGGCCGTAAGCCGTTTGCTCCCAGGCCGCCGTCAGGTTCCAGTCATCGGTAATATCGTGATCATCAAAAATCATCGCCACCGGCAGATGCGCCATCAGACGGCGCACTTTAGAAAGACCACCGACAAAGCGCTCCAGCTCACGGGCTTCTCGGAGATAGAGCACCGCCTGATCCGACGTCAGAGTTTGGGTCAGGTCCTCCACGCGGGGCACGGTACGGTTTTGCCAACCTGCGGGGGACCAGACCAAAAGATACATCGATAGTACTTCAGCCAGCGTAATCAGATGATTATGGGCATTATCTGAGGTAAAGACCGGCTTGCGGGCACCACCAAATACCAGGTCGGTTACCGCCTGCCCGCCTTCAGTATCCGGCAGCAGCGTTTCCCGGTGGTAGTAATAGGGGTGATCCCGATGCAGCTGATGAGACGAACGCACCTCCGAACAAGGCAACGCTTCGTCGGCAAAGCCCAACCGGTCAGTCAGCTGGTGGATCGAGGCCAGAAAAGGAGCCGCCACATCGTCAGCATAGATCTGATCACCACTCATAATAAGCACCGCCGGCCAGTCCTGAGGATCTTTGGCGGCCAGCTCATCATCGGCCCGCCAGAGGCCATCATCACTTTCGTGGTGAGGTTTTCGACAAGAACCATGCAGCAATTTGGTTAATCGGCTTTTCAGAACAAAACCCGGCGTTTCTTTTCCGGGATAAGCCAGATCAGGAGCCCACTGTCGCCAGCTGACAAAATGGCTTTCCGTCAGAGATGAAAGATTCTGCTCAGGTTCCGTCAGAGGAGCAAAACTCAGTTCGTAGCCGATCCAGCAATCTTTGGGCAAGTCGGTTTCCAGCTTAATTTCGACCATCTGAAACCAGAGATGATCAGCTGCCCTGATCTGTTGACAGCTGCGACGCCATCGATCTTTTCCGATACTGACGGCTCCACCCGAATCCGGCAGCAGCGCCAGATGACCCGCTACCGGTTGAGATGTTGCCAACCACAGCGTCAGGCTTGATGGCGTACAGCGACGAAGCAACGGCCCGGCCAGAACCAGAGGCAGATCGGACAAATTATCCGAGGCAGAAAAACGCGGGCTGTAATCGCTTCCGGTCATGGGCAAACATTCCTCTCTTGGCAATTTCAGATCTAACCGATAGGGCCAGGGGGATGCCAATTGAGCCTCAGCGATTAAACCTGATTCGGGTGTCAGACAATAAAATCAGATAACAGAGTCGTATGAAAGTTGCCTTCTTGTACATGAAAAGGTCAAAGATTGCTTAAAGACGTGCTGAAGACGGGCACATTTAGAGTGCAATAAATAGAGAGCAATAAATCGAGTGCAATAAAGATTCTTCTTTAATATTATTTTTAAAAGGGAGCATTCGGTGAAAGTCTAAGGGATTTGGTGACACAAAAGCAGCTAAGCTAGTGATGAGTAGTTTATGGCGACCTGCAGCATGTACCCGTTTCGGTTACACCCAACAGGGCCAGAAGTTTGAGGCGAGGTGAGAGCGATGATGAAAGAGCCCAAGGATTTTCCTGCTGTAGCGTTCGAGATCACGAACAGATCGCGACTGAAGGAACTTGCTGAACTCGAAATCATGGGTACAGAGCCTGAGGACCAGTATGACCAGCTGATCTCACTGATGACGCTATCCTTTAACACCCCCATAGCCGCCATCTCTTTTATTGACGAAGACCGGCAGTGGTTTAAATCGGAAACCGGCATCAACAAACAGGAAGTTTCCATCGCCGATGGCTTTTGCAGCCATACCCTACTCAATGGGGTCTCTGTTATTGAAGACACCCATACCAATGACACCGTTAAAAATTTACCAATAGTTAATGACGAGCCTTACATCCGTTTCTATGCTGGTGTGGCGATCAAAAGCCCAAACGGGCAGCTCATAGGTACCTGCTGTATCATGGACCGGCGACCCCGGCAGTTCAACGACACTGACATTCGCCAACTACTCCTGTTTGCCCAGCTGATTGAAACCCAGTTGCGCAATCATGCTGAGTTGTTGAGTATTAAACGTCAGGCTCTCAACTCCACCTACTACGATCCTCTTACCGGACTACCGAACCAAAGTCTCTTTATTGATCGACTGGACCAGGCGCTGATGAGTGTTTCTGAGGGCAGTCAGATTAATATATGCGTCGTCCATCTGTGTCGCTTTGCCGAAATGAACCAGGCCAGAGGCAAAGACTGGGCTGATAAGGTGATGTTCTACACCGCTATCCGCCTCAGAGGCAGCCTGCCTATCTCTACGACTGTCGCCCGCCTCGAAGGGGCAAAACTCGCGGTGTTCAGTGTAGAAAAAAACGATGGCCGATCGACATCAAACAGCCATAAGGGTCTGGCCAAACGTATTCTGGAGCTCTGCGAGCAGGAGATTCGTGTTGATGGCTCCGTTCTGCATATCCCGGTCAAGCTGGGCGTTAGCCACTACCCGGCAACCGGGTCGACACCGGACTCTCTGCTTGAGCAGGCAAAGTCCTCAAGCAAGCGCGAAAAAACCATCAACTACTACTCAAAAGAATATTCCAGTGAAACCAGTCGTCGCTTTGAGGTTGAACAACACTTACAACATGCTCTAAGTGAAAACCGCTTTCATGTGGATTATCAGCCGATTGTTGATATACAAAGCGGTGAGCTGAAAAGTCTGGAAGCCCTGCTTCGACTGAATGTGGAAGAAGGACCTATATCCCCTGAAGAGTTTATTCCCATTGCCGAAGACACCGGGCTTATTCTTCCTGTGGGTGAATGGGTCTTAAGGGCCGTATGCCGACAGATTGCGACCTGGCGACCCTACCTTGGCGATGCACATCTGCCCGTGGCGGTTAACTTGGCCAGCGAACAGATGAGCCTGAAAAACCTGAACAGTCTGGTGCTATCGGCTGTTTACGATAATGACCTCGCTCACTCTCAGCTTCAGCTTGAAGTGACGGAAACCAGCCTGATGAAGGATATTGACCGCGCAATCCACAACATGGAGGAGATCCTGCGCCACGGCATAGACTTCTCACTTGACGACTTCGGCACGGGCTACTCTTCACTAAGTTATCTGCAGCGTCTGCCGGTTACTAAAGTCAAGCTGGACCGGGCGTTTATTCAGAATATTGATACCAATACACATGATCGGATTCTGGCGAAAAATATCATCAACCTCTGCCATGAACTTGGCAAAATTACAGTGGCAGAAGGGATCGAAACGCAATCCCAGCTGGATACACTGAGGGAACTGGGTTGTGATCTGGGCCAGGGCTATTTTTTCAGTCGTCCACTGAGCACCGAGTCGATCAACGAGCGCATTATCAATCAACAGCTGATTTTTCCTGATATTGCCGGGTAACGAGCATGATGACCGATGG
>NZ_CEYNZH010000070.1:0-14390 GCF_982874595.1 Oceanospirillum sp.
ACCCGGCACATCAGCAAATTGAATATGACCAATCGCCGGGTACGCAAGCTCAATTTGCTCGGCAACCGACTCTCCCATCATGGCCATATGATAGATATCATATTGCATAAAGGCATTAGGATGGGCTACTTGCTCATAAACGGAACGCATCTCAGAAAAACTGTTGATCAGATAGTTCGGCATATCAATGCTGTTAATGGCTTCAAAAGTAACCTGAATCCCCTCCTGTAGCATAACCTCAGCCGCATAACGTATATTCTCGACATAAGTGTCCAGACACACATCATGATCGTCACCAGGACTAAGATTGCTGGCCAGAACATTAATACAGCTAACACCGAGTACATTAGCGTATTCGATAGCCTTTGAGCATGCGGAAATAAATTGAGGCTGAAGCTCCGAATGACAACTGTAACTCTTACCACCAGCAAGAAGATCGCCTGCCGGAACATTAATCAGGTAAACACCCACACCGGCTTCATCAGCCCACTGCTTCAACTGCTCAGCTGCCCACTCGTAGGGAAACTGAATCTCCACCAGTGTGAAACCTATTTCTGCAGCTTTCTTAAAACGCTCTTGCATGGGCGAATATGAAAAGAGCAAGGAAACATTAGCAACAAGAGGATTACTCATCGGTATTAAATGTCCAGATAACGCTTAACAAGAGTAGAAGGATCGTGCTCACCAAAACCATCATCACTATGAGACTGCATCAGACTTCTAGCCAATTGAGTCATAGGGGTATCTGCTGAACAGGCCTCAGCATTCGTTATAGCCATAGAGAGATCTTTCAACAGAGTGTTAACATGCCATTTAACAGGCTCAAAACGCCTTTCGGACATTTCCGGGGCAAGAATCTGTAAGGGCTTAGAGTCTGCAAAGCCACCTTCAAAAGCTTGGGCGAGTTTACTGCTATCAACACCCGTTTTTTCGGCAAAAGCCACCACTTCAGCAATGACCAGAGCATTGCAACTAACAATCATCTGGTTACAGATTTTTGTGTATTGACCGGATCCACTCTCTCCCATGTAGGTTACTTTTGAGGCCAGAGTAGATAAAACAGGTCGAACCCGATCAAGAATCTCAGGGCGCCCACCAACCATCATCGCCAAGGTTCCAGCTTGCGCTCCCTGCACCCCTCCGGAAACAGGGCAATCGATCCAAT
This sequence comes from Oceanospirillum sp., assembly GCF_982874595.1. Classification (NCBI taxonomy): domain Bacteria; kingdom Pseudomonadati; phylum Pseudomonadota; class Gammaproteobacteria; order Oceanospirillales; family Oceanospirillaceae; genus Oceanospirillum; species Oceanospirillum sp. Next base: position 1,166 of record NZ_CEYNZH010000070.1, read on the forward strand.
GGGCGCCTAATTCATCAGCTTGCGCCGCAACAGCCCGGGTAATTAAAGGGTCAATACTTGAACAATCAACGAAGATAAGCTCTTTGGATACAGCGGGTTGTATTTGCTGCCAAACATCCTGAACGGCTGAACTATCGGTTAAGCACAGAAAGACAAGATCAGTCCCTTCAAGCGCAGCCTGAGGCGTTTCAGCAACACTGGCCCCAGCGTCCCGTAAAGGGTCGCATTTCTCAGAAGACCGGTTCCAGACCGTCAGTTCATAACCTGCCGCAAAGAGACGCTGGCTCATGGGCAGCCCCATAAGCCCTATTCCAAGAAAGGCTATTTTCATCAGAGTTTAGTCGCAATATTCAGATCGTAATCCACGGTAACTTTGTTGCCACAATTTTCATAAACAACAGCTCGGCAAAGTTGCTTAACAAGCTTAATACCTCTGCCATGCATCGCAGACTGCTCTTCCGAGTCACGCTGATTGATACTCTCGAAATTAAAGCCATCCCCTGTGTCTTCAATGGTTATCCGCAGGAAGGATTCATCATGAACACGCAGTTTGCTGGCAGTAATTTCAATATACCCCGACTCAAGACTTTCAAGACGCTCCTGACGCTCAGCCAGATATCGCTCGAATGCATCCGGTCCCGACTTTAAACTGGAATCGAGTTTTAACAAACCATGATCCAAAGCATTATTCAGCAGCTCAGCCATGATTAAGAACAGTTTTTGATTATGACGCTCGACGCCTTTAAATTGTCCCAGAGCCCCAAGAATCATCGGGGTTAAATCAAGAGCTTTCACCTCGGAAACACCCAGATGAAAATTAACTCGCCAATCCAAACCATCAGCCTCAGCAACTGACGTCAGCACTTCAGACTGCTGATGATCACCTAGGATTTCCATACCTGTAGAATCATGGGCAGGCATATCAACCAAAGCTAGAGTGACATCATCATGGGGATTTTCATCACCCATAAAGTCTTCAAGCGCGAAGCGGATGTCATCCAGTCTATTCTCGGGGTTGTGAAGACAGCCTAACAAACGTTCAATACCAAAAAACTCACCTTCATCGTTCTCAGCTTCAATCAGCCCATCCGAGAAGAGGATGATCTGGTGACCGGGACGATAGGGAATGATTTCACTCTGCACCTCGTATTGATCAGCACCCAAAACCCCCAGAGGAAGCTGAGTCGATTCGAAGGTATCAGAAACATGTCCATGTGAATCAACGCAATAAAAGGTTGGCAGACCCGCATTCCAAACCTCAGCAAAAGATTCACCCGGATCAATCATGACAATGCCGCATGCCACAAAGCACCCTGTAGGCATCGCCTCTTTAATCCTCCGGTTCAGCTCTTTTGCAATAGTTTGCAGCTCAAACCCCTTATAGACCATAGAATAAAAAGTGCCGGATATTGGCAGGGTATTAATCGCTGCGGCAAGACCATGACCAACAGCATCACCCAACAGAAGATATAAACGGTTACTGGGTGAGCGGGCCGCACATAAAACGTCGCCACTAAATTGCTCTGCAGGAGTAATCATCGAACTGATCAGAGGATCTTCCAGCCCCTTACTTTCAGCCATATGTTCCATGATATGGCGGGAGATGCGTCGTTCAGCCTCATCTTTCTCTACATATTCCTGAAGCGCAGTATTCTGACTGTGCAACGTATTCTGCATGTCAACGATGCGCTTAATAGACTCAATCTTGGTATTGAGAATGACCTGATTAATCGGTTTAAACAGGTAATCCGCCCCCCCAGACTGGTGTCCCTTAATGTAGTATTCTTCTGTTGCTGCCGCCGAAATAAAAATAATCGGCACCCAACGAGGCGCAGACATCTCCTGCAACCTTTGAGCAGCTTCAAAACCGTCCATACCAGGCATCATGACATCCATGAGTACCAGATCAGGCTCCTGCTCCGCAAAAACCTCTAAAGCATCCTCACCATTTTCAGCCGTAACCACGTCATGGCCAGATCGCTTTAACATTGCCTGGAGAAGTACAAGATTTGCTCTGGTGTCATCAACAGCAAGAATACGCATAGTTAGTTTACCAATCAGGAAATTTCAAACAGCTTGTCAAAGTTGGCAATCGCCAGAACATCTTTTGCCAGCTGCGAACAGTTGTGCAGAGAGATCTTGGTACCTTGCATATCAGCCTTTTCTTTAAACTGTAACAACATCCCCAAAGCTGAGCTGTCCAGGTAGTCCACCTGGCTCAGGTCCAAAACAATAGCTTTCACCTTGTCGTCCAAGAGTTGCTGATAGGTTTCACGAAAAACCTTATGTGCATTAAAGTCAAAGCGGCCATTAAGACGCATTGTGCCTTGGGCACCACTAGAAGAAGTTTGAATATTCATTGTTACTCCCAAAAACTCTATTTATAACAATACACTGCCATCAATTATTCACGGTTCGGGCCAACTGTACAGGAATTAATTTCAAAGGATGTACAAACTCAACCGCACCCAGTTTTTCCGCAGCCTTTGGCATACCATAAACAACACAGCTGGCCTCATCCTGACCGAAAGTTCTTGCTCCGGCATCACGTAATCTTTTAAGCCCCTGGGCACCATCAGCCCCCATTCCAGTCAGAATAACACCAGCCACAATATTTGCATGCTCAACCAATGAATCAAAAAGAACATCGACTGAAGGCTTATGACGATTTACCGGAGGGCCCGAATCAAGTCTGACAACAAATCGACTATTTTCCTTCACGACTTGCAAGTGACGATCTCCGGGGGCAATGAAAACATGGCCAGGCTTAAGCACATCACCCTCTTCAGCCTCTTTCACTTTTAATCGGGTCAGAGCGTCCATACGTTCAGCAAACGTTTTAGTAAAGCCTGGCGGCATATGCTGAGTGATCACAATAGGAGGTGACTGCGCAGGTAATGGCATCAGAAAGGCCTTAATCGCCTCAGTTCCCCCTGTTGAGGCTCCAATAGCAATAATCTTTGTTAATGCCCTAGGTGAGAACAATACCGGCTTATCGTCAGTATTTTGATTAGCTATTTTCTTGCGGATACCGGCAAGTCTTGGCCCGGCCTGAGCCGCTATTCGAATTTTGTCACAAATAATGTCACTGTACTGCTTAAGCTCGCTGGAGACGGCGATTTTCGGCTTTGCGATAAAATCAATTGCACCCAGTTCCAGTGCACGGATTGTGGTATCAGAGCCCATTGTTGTCAGCGTTGAAATCATAACAACCGGAGTAGGACGCAGGCGCATCAATTTCTCCAAGAAATCCAGACCATGCATTTTCGGCATCTCAACATCCAGTGTCACAACATCAGGATTTACCTGACGAATAATCTCTCTGGCCTCATAGGGATCCTTAGCCATTCCGGTAACGGTCATATCTTCCTGCTCGCTAATAATCTCCTTAAGGAGATTACGAATCAAAGCAGAATCATCAACGATAACAACCTCAATCACGACGCTTACTTCCTTCAATCATCACAGTTAGTCAAACAACTCAATATCGTTTGACACCGGGGTCTGACCAAGAGACTTACTATACTGGCTCTCGATCTCCAGGACTTCGCGGTCGACACCACCACTCAACAGACGCTTCATCAGCACCTTCCCTGTTTTCGGAAAGAAAACAACTTTTCTCGGGCATGTATCCAAAAGATCCTGAGCAACGATGGGTATGGACTCAAAACCAAGATAATCGATGACAAACTGGGCATTTCGTTTGCCTACCTTACTGGTCGTCATCGACTCGACAACATTGCCACCACCAAAAATCTTTGCTTCGAGATTTTCCCTACTGGCACCGCGTTTTAGGATTTCATTGATCAGCATTTCCATCGCATAGCTGCCATAACGGGCAGAAGCACTTAAAGGATTAAACACATCAGAGTTGCCCGGCAACATAAAGTGGTTCATGCCGCCAATGTGCAATCGGGTATCTCTGATACAAGCAGATACACATGAACCCAGAACGGTGCTGATCGCCATATCGGTTGAGGTGACATAAAACTCACCGGGTAAGATTTTCGCAACCTGACAGTCAAATTTTCTGTCGAAGTATATTTTGGGCTGCGATGCTTCATGCAATATATCCATGGCATTACCTACTACCGTTAAGTCTGTTTATGTGCTTTCACATAGACGGTGTGCTTGCGTAACTTGAACAGATCAGACGCATGGGGAAAGCTCTCTGAGTGTCCGGCAAATAACAAACCATCCTCTCTAAGATGGGGCAGGAACTTCTTCAGGACTTTGTATTGAGTGGGCTTATCAAAGTAAATCATGACATTCCGACAGAAAATAATATCGAACGGTTTGTCGAAGGGCCACGACTCACTCAACAAGTTGAGATTAAAGAAGTAAATAAGATCCTGCAATTCTGATTTTACTTTAACTAAACCTGAATTATTACCCTTCCCTCTAAAAAAAAACGACTTAAGTCTTTGATCAGAAAGTCTTTCCACTCTGTCAAAAGAATAGACGCCGAGGCGGGCTTTTTCGAGAACTTTTGTATCCAGATCAGAAGCTAAAATCTCCACAGGTGGGCGATAATTGCCAAAATGCTCGATTGCCGCCATAGCAATAGAATAAGGCTCTTCCCCGGTCGAAGCGGCACAGCACCAGATTCTGAAACTCTTTTTATCTTTATGTTCGGCAAAATACTCTTTAAGAATATCGAAATGGTGAGATTCTCTGAAAAATGAAGTCAGGTTCGTTGTTAGAGAGTTAACAAACTCTTGCTGCTCATGACTACCGGGATCATTCAACAAATCCAGATATTGTTGAAACGTTCGTAGCCCATTGGCACGAAGACGTCGGGACAAACGGCTATAAACCATATCCCTCTTGGTCTCAGCCAGATTGATACCGGCACGATCATAGATTAACGCTTTAATCGTAGAAAAGTTTTCGGCCGTGAAGTGAAATTCGCGATCAGGGCGGGATACATCCATTGTTCAATCCTAAAAAATAGGCTGCCTAATGGCAGCCTATAATCCACACAAAAATTCCGTAAATCAGAACTCTTCCCAGTCATCATCAAGGCTTGGTTTAGCTTTCTGAGCAACTGCTTTAGATGGCTCTTTAACTACGGCTTTAGCCTCTGGTTTAGGTGTAGCCGGGGATTTGATCTCTTCTGTTGAGACCGCCGAAGAGATTACAGGCGCCGCCAGAGGAGGTCTGTAAGAAGAATCATCACTAAGCTTGAATAAACTTACTGAGTTCACCAGTGAACGAGCCTGTTCCTCTGTCGACTCCGCTGCAGCAGCAGCTTCTTCAACCAGTGCTGCATTCTGCTGGGTTACTTCATCAATCTGCGTAATAGCAGTATTAACCTGCTCGATACCGGAGCGCTGTTCAGCAGAAGCAGCTGAGATCTCGGTCATAATACTTGTAACCTGACCGATCGCATCCACAATATCCTTCATAGTTGATCCAGCATCATCAACCAGCTTAGACCCCTCTTCAACGGTATCCACTGAAGTCACGATCAGCTCTTTAATCTCTTTTGCTGCTCCGGCGCTTCGCTTAGCCAGGTTACGAACTTCAGTAGCCACAACGGCAAAGCCTCGACCCTGCTCTCCCGCACGCGCCGCCTCAACAGCAGCATTAAGCGCCAGAATATTGGTCTGGAAAGCAATACTGTCGATCACACTGATAATCTCTTCAACCTGCTTAGAGTTATCACTGATCGTACGCATGGTGCTGACGACCTGACTCACTACATCACCGCCTTTCTGAGCGATACGGCTAGCGCCTTGTGCCAGATTATTTGCCTGAGAGGCATTCTCCGCATTCTGCTGCACTGTCGATGTCAGTTCTTCCATTGATGCCGCAGTTTCCTCCAGACTGGAGGCCTGCTCTTCTGTCCGCTGCGATAGGTCATTATTGCCTGCAGAAATCTCACTGGCGGCAGTATTAATCGCATCTGAAGCTTCTTTAATCTGAGTAACAATGCTCGCTAACTGATCCACTGTGGCATTGGCATCATCTTTCAGCTGCCCGAACATACCGTCAAAATCCTGTTCGATACGCTCTGTCAGGTCACCTTTAGACATAGCGCTCAAAACTCGGGCTACTTCAGATAAACCTTCAGAAGTCGTTTCCATCAGATTATTCATGCCGCTGGCCAATTCAAGGAAGAAGCCATCTTTTCCGCTCGTGTTGATACGTCGATTGAAGTCACCACGGGATGCACCTTCGACGATATCAGCAATCTCAGCTTGGGCCAGAGTCTCATTTGTGGTGTCAGACCACTCGACAACGGTCCCCAAACGGACACCCTCTTCATTAAAGATCGGGTTCGCGATAAAGGCAAAATAGCGACCCGCGATAGAAATCTTGGCGTGGTGAGTGGTTTTCAGAGCTGCCAACATGTGGCGTTGATGCTCAGGATCTTTATGGAAAACATCGATGTTCTTGCCAATTAGGGTATCAACAGCAAATTCAGGTAATTCCCGTTGAATCAAATCCTCAGAGCCACGGAACATTTCACGCAAAGCATCGTTGATATAAATAATGTTCAGATCTGTATCAGCCATCATCACATTACTGGAAACATTATCCAGTGCATTACGGATTCGACTGTTAATATCTGCCAGCTCACGTTGCTTGCGATTAGTTTCTTCGGCCTCAGCCTCACGTAGCAGGATATCGGTCATATCTCGCCATTCAACAACAAATCCCTGACGTTGATCGGGTGAACCAATAGGTGTTACCTGAAGATCAAACGTGCTGTCACCAATTTTTAGGGTTGCACCATGAGTATCCGTGAGACCGGACAGCATGCGACGCTGCATTTCAGGGTTCTTGTGAAACACATCAATATTTTGACCAAGCAGATTATTCGCATCAAAGTGCGGAAGCCCTTTCTGAATCTCTGACTCATTATGGGCAAGCATTTCGAGGATAGACTCATTCATATACACAATGTTCAGATCCGCATCCGAGATCATTACATTCGTGTTTACCACATCAAGGCCACGGCGAATCCTCTGATTTTCACCCATTAAGTCAGCCTGCTGAGCCTGTAATTCCTGCTCCTTCAGTTCCTGAGCCAAAGTATCTGTAAGATCCTGCCATTCAACGATGTAACCATTGCGCTCACCGTTATTTGAAATGGGGTGAACAACCAAAGAGAACGTCGTCTCGCCAACATTAATTCGGGCCTTGTGAGCACCAGAAAGACCTCCAAGCAACTTACGCTGATATCCCGGATTGCGATGAAAGATATCAATATTCTTACCGACCAGGTTGCTGGCATCGAAATGAGGCAGTGACTTTTGCAGATCCGCTTCTCGCTCACGGAGCATACGTTGGATAGAAGCGTTAACATAGATGATGTTCAACTCAGCATCAGCGATCATTACGTTGGTATTAACAACATCCAGACCACGCTTGATACGTGCCATTTGGTCAAACTGACGCAACTCTTTATGGCGTTTCTTACTGATATCAGCCTGAGCATCAACCAGAGCACGTACAACAGCGCCAATTTCATTATCAATAACAGGATCGGAGTGCGCAGGTTTTCCCTCTGAAAAGTGCTTGGCCAATGCCATCAGCTGATGAACAGGTTGCTCAACCTGAGCCAGAAGGGTGCGCGCACCGCTAAAGAGTACGACTAAAGCTGCCGCATGTAACGCCAAGGCCCAATAAAGCGTGTTCTCACCTTCACCCAAGAAGGTAACAAGTGCCCCTGCAGCGACAAGACCACCGGCTGCAAAAGCAACACTTAGCAGTTTTGACCGTATTGATGTTTTTGTACTCATTGCCCGTTCTCCAACTGAACCTGCATCTCGAATCTGAAATCTTTAATGAAAGTGTTCTTTATTCAGCACTTGATCTGGTTTTATCTACCAAAGCCATCTCTTCACTGGACATGAGCTTTTCAATGTCTGCAATAATCAACATCTGCTCATCAACGGTGGCTAACCCCAGAATATATTCTGAGTCAAAGTTTGCTGAAAAATCCGGCGGATTTTTGATCTCATCGCCAGCAAGCGAAACAACATCTGACACCCCATCAACAACCATACCAACAACACGGTTTGCCAAATTGAGAACGATGACAATCGTAAACTCATCATAATGAGCTTTGCCCAAATTAAACTTAATCCGAAGATCAATAATAGGGACAATCACGCCACGGAGATTAATCACCCCTTTGATAAATGAAGGGGCATTAGCGATCTTGGTTACCGCACCATAACCACGGATTTCCTGAACCTTCAGAATATCAACAGCATAATGCTCATCCCCTAGTGAAAAAGTAAGGTACTCCTGACCAAGCAGGCGTCCGTACTCACTGTTGTCCTGATTTTCAGCTATCTGTTCTGCCATACCAAACCCCTTACACCAGCATGCCGATCGGCTTTTTCTTTGCACGCTTCTTATGCATGCTGATCAATTCTTCAACATCGAGTATCAGAGCCACACGCCCCGTGCCCAGAATAGTTGCCCCTGAAACGCCATCCACTTTACGGTAATTAGCTTCAAGGCTCTTAATAACCACCTGAGACTGCCCAACAAGGTCATCAACAAATAATCCGACCCGTTTCCCATCAGATTCAAGAATAACCATGATACCCTGCTCATAATCATCAAACTGAGCCGGCATATTGAGCAGCTCTCCAAGTTTAATGATCGGCAAGTATTCATCCCTGATGCTAATCACAGCACCTTCACCAGAGACGGTTTTAATATCGTTAGCGTCTGGCTGCATAGAACCGATGATACTGGTCAGAGGAACAATATAGATCTCCTCGCCCAATGCCACCTGCAAGCCATCCAGGATTGCCAATGTCAGAGGTAAGCGAATACTGATTCTACTGCCGATCCCTTCCATCGATTCGATTTCAAGTCGCCCACCCAGAGAGGTAATATTTCGCTTAACCACATCCATGCCAACCCCTCGGCCGGACACATCGGTTACCGCTGCAGCTGTAGAAAATCCCGGCGCAAAAATCAGCTGCCAAACCTCAGAGTCCGGCATATTTTCCGATACGGGAATACCTTTTTCCTGAGCTTTAGACAAAATCCGTTCACGACTCAGGCCCGCACCATCATCCTGAACCTCAACAACAATATTTCCACCTTGATGGGACGCGCGCAGAAGAATCGTACCGGTCTGATCCTTACCTGCGGATGCTCGTGCCTCAGGGGATTCAATACCATGATCAAGGCTATTTCTGATCAGGTGAGTCAACGGATCAGTAAGTTTTTCGATCATACTTCGGTCAAGCTCGGTATGCTCTCCCACCATCTCAAGCTTCACCTTCTTGTTCAGCTTACCAGCAAGATCCCTAACAACCCGAGGGAAACGGCTGAAAACAATGCTGATCGGCATCATGCGGATCGACATAACCGAGTCCTGAAGATCACGGGTATTCCGCTCCAGCTGGGCTAAACCATTGGCCATTTTTTCATGCAAAATAGGGTCAACTTCGGATGCCATCTGAGCCAGCATCGCTTGGGTGATAACCAACTCGCCCACCTGATTAATCAGTTGGTCAACTTTTTCAACGCTTACCCGTATTGAAGACTCAGCACCACCATTTTTAACTGCGGCTGCGGCTGAAGGCTTTGCTCCGCGCGCCTTCGGTGATGCTGTCTTAGCCGGGGTATTATTACTTTCGGGACCAGAAGTCGATGTTTTAGCGGTCGATTGATTTTTTAAAGGTTCAAAAAAACCATAACCATCAAATTCTGCATCCTGATTCGCTTTTCCAGCAGGCTTCTGGGCATCTGACGTATTGGAAGGAGTCTTCTCTGTATTATCAGCAACCAAAGGGTCGTCAAAAAAACCATAACCAGGGTCATCGGGTTGATTAACCTCTACTGCATCAATCTGAACCTCTGCATGGGTTTCAGCATCGACAGAAGGATCATCCTCAAAGAAGCCATACCCGGGATCATCACCCTGATTATCAGCGGAGGCCAGTTCAGAATTTTCTTCAGGAAGGTCAATATCATCAAAAAAGCCGTAACCCAGATCATCAGCTTCCAATGCATCCTGACCGACGGACTCGAAGAAACCAAAGCTGCCATCATCAGCAGATAACTCTTCCTCAATCGAGAGCGTTTCCTCAGGAACCATAAAAGTGATCAGGTCCTTCAGATCCTCTTGGGACGAATCAGTCTGAAGTGAAAACAACCAATCATTGGATTCTTCGGAAGGCGCATCAATGATCGTCAGATCGCCTAACTCTTTAAGCGAGTCGAACAACATATCCAGCTCTTGGTCTGGCGCTGGAAAGCGAATCACAAAGGATTGAGTCAATACGCTCTGCGATGCTTCGGCAGAAACCGGTAACGCCTCAGAAAAAGATGGCAAGGCCTGTTGCACAGGGCTATTCCCATCACTGCCACCTTTAGCTATTGCCAACTGACGGTTAAGTTCTTCAATGACAGCCTTAGCGGGTTCCTGATCAGGTTCTTCACCATTTTGGTGCGAATCAAGCATTCCACCAAGAACATCACCTGCCTGCAAAGTAACATCAACCATCTCATCCGTTAGGTCGGTTTCCCCCTTACGAACCAGGTCTAATAGCGTTTCCAGCTCATGGGTAACGGCTGTCATGTCGTTAAAGCCAAAAGTACCGCTATTCCCCTTGATAGAGTGGGCAGCACGAAATACGGCGTTCAGATCATCCATATCAGGCGACTGAACATCCATATTCAGCATCAGGCTCTCCATTGTAGCAAGATGCTCAGCAGTCTCTTCGAAAAACAGCTGATTGAACTGGCTTAAATCAAACGACATTACGCATCATCCATCTCTGTTGCCTAAAGCAAATTAGCCCAGTACCTTCTTTACGACCTCAAGCAGTTTTGCCGGATCAAACGGCTTAACCAACCAACCGGTCGCACGAGCAGCACGCCCTTTAGCCTTCATATCGTCACTGGATTCAGTGGTGAGCATCAAAATAGGTGTACGGCTGTATTGAGGAAGTGCCCGCAATGACTTAATCAGCGTCAGGCCATCCATTTTTGGCATATTCTGGTCCGTCAGAACCAGATCAAACTGTCCGGACTTAGCCTTATTCAGACCGTCTTGCCCGTCGACAGCTTCAACCACCTCATACCCTGCACCTTTGAGCGTAAAAGCCACCATCTGACGAATTGAGGCTGCGTCATCTACCGTCAGAATTTTCTTGGCCATAAGTTCCTCCACCACCTGATTTATTAAAATAGTTCAATGTCACCTGAATCCATGTTGCCATGGGCTACAGGGCTGTGTTTCATGTTATCGATCTTAGTGCGGGCTTCCTGAAGCTTCTCGCGAATATGCAGTAAAATTTCATCTGCAGTTCGTGCACTATCTTCTTTCGTCAGTTGAGCCAAGTCATCCATCAGATCATGGATCACATCCAAACGAGTTTCAGTATGATCAAGAAGCTGGCTGGTCATATCCTGAAACTGCAAGCCCGTCGTTGCCTGATTAATATTTTCTTCAACTTCAGCAGCTAACACACTTTGCGAAGATAGGGCCTCAGAGGATTCGTGACTGATTCTCTCCAGCTGTTCCAGTACCTGTTCAATTCGACGCTTGGATTCACTGGCAAATCCCATATCAACCGAAGATATACGCTGAATTGAGGTGTCCGCATTTGAAAACGAGCTATGAAGATCTGTCATCAGTGAGCGAATCTGATCACTGAAATGAGTTGTTTTCTGAGATAAGGAGCGAACTTCATCAGCAACAACAGCGAAGCCACGCCCTGCCTCTCCAGCTCTTGCAGCTTCAATAGCAGCATTAAGCGCTAACAAATTAGTCTGATCAGCAATATCGTCAATTTCGTCAAGAAGTTTAACAATGCCACCAATTTTACTGGCCATGTCATCCATAATTTCAACCAGCCCCATGGCAAATTTGCTGGCCTGCACCGCATTGTCCATGAAAATTTCAAAGGTTTCCGTGGTGTCATGAATAAAGCCGGAGAAAATTGAATCGACGTCTTCGCCTGCGGACATATGCTGGGTAATACGGTTGGTTAGCGCCTGCTGTTCCTGAGTTTTCTGGTGAACCTGTGTAAAATTTTCAATTAACTGGCCAATAGCCGTATCCAAAAGATTTTTAACCTGAAGAATCTCATCACGGGACTCTTTAAATTCACCAGACAGGCTCGATGAAAAAGTATTGAAAGTATCTGCGGTTTGACGGGCAAGAATTGAAGCAGACGCTTCTTTTTCTTCAGAGGCAGGCGCTGATCGGTTTAACAGCCAAATAAGCAAAAAAGCAACCGCTATGGCAGCTGCAAAAATAACGTTAATGTTTAATGCCAGAAAATGCCCTGCCCCCCAAACACCAAAGGCAGCAACAGCACCAAAAATCAATGATGATAAAGAAATGTCGACAGCTCCGGCAGAAGATGTGCGATGACTCATTTATAACTCCTGTATCCTAAATAAAACACACCGTTGACCGGGCTGACAAATACTAAACCCGCATAAAATATGTATCAATATAAAATCATGTATTTGAGCAAAGAAGATGTTGTATCAAAATCAAGAAACAACGACTTTAGTATTACTTCATATAGACGGCTTGTCATTGATTCTGCAGCACTTTTTTCATCATAGTCCAAATATACTAGATTGCAGTTGAGAAAAAAGAATTACTTATAATTTTCTTCCAGCCATTGAGATAAAACAGGTAATGGCATCGGCTTGCCATGCAGCCAGCCCTGTTGCATCTGCGCCCCCCCTTTAACCAGGTAATCCGATTGCGCATCAGTCTCAACCCCTTCAGCAATAACATTTAATTGCATGCTTTGGGCAATCGACAAAATCGCATCAACCAGAACCCGATCCCCCTGATCCTTATCCAGATCAGAGACAAAACTCTTATCAATCTTAATCGTCGTTAAAGGCAGTTGCTTCAGATAACTCAGCGAAGAATAACCGGTACCAAAATCATCTATCGCAATTTCAAACCCTTGCTCCCTGAGGCGATTAAGCTTTTCAACCGACTCTCCACCTGGGTCCAGAAACAGTGATTCTGTGATTTCAAGGGTTACAAAGTTCGCAGGCAGATTATATTGCTGCACAATATCGATAAAGTGCTCCACATGAGCCTCGTCAGTGCCGACCTGCTTAGATGAAAGATTAATGGCCACTCCAAGCTCTGGGTATGTTTTCCGGAGCTTCGATATCTCCGCTACCGCCTGATTGAAAACCCAGCCACCCAAGGGAATGATAAGCCCTGTTTCTTCAGCCAAAGAAATAAACTGATCCGGTGGAA
>NZ_CEYNZH010000071.1:0-14212 GCF_982874595.1 Oceanospirillum sp.
CCGCCACGTAGGCGGCTTAGAAATGTGGCGTATAAATCAGGAAATCGCAGAGACCTTTCACCGCCACACAGGCGGCTTAGAAATGATTCGTTTGCAGATATCGACCGGACCATAGGTTCACCGCCACACAGGCGGCTTAGAAAGCAACGTGTTCTGCGTAGGCACTGGTGTTGTTGTTCACCGCCACGTAGGCGGCTTAGAAAATAATGAAATAATCCGTTTCAATTCAAATAGTGTTCACCGCCACGTAGGCGGCTTAGAAAATAAGGAGTTCTAAAAGTGAACTCCTCCATGAGTTCACCGCCACGTAGGCGGCTTAGAAATTTTTAAAATCGGCCTGCTGGCCGGTGCTGGAGTTCACCGCCACGTAGGCGGCTTAGAAAGCATTAAGAATGCCTGTTAACTCGTCCAGTTCGTTCACCGCCATGTAGGCGGCTTAGAAATTGCGGCTGTGATGCTGGTGACCCCATGTTGTGTTCACCGCCGCACAGGCGGCTTAGAAAAGGCAACAGCATCTGCCCGTTTGCTGAATGTCGTTCACCGCCGCACAGGCGGCTTAGAAAGATGATTTTTGGCCAAAACTACGTGACCACCGAGTTCACCGCCGCACAGGCGGCTTAGAAAATGGCCAACCGTGTTGCCCAGACCCTGCAAGAGTTCACCGCCACGCAGGCGGCTTAGTTTTATGGGTCAATGATCTGACAATATGGGGTTAAGCGTGTCTTTTTATGAAGCTTTGTTAAGCATCATCAGTGCTACGCTCTGGGTTTCTGCTGTTTCCCGATAGCTTTGGTCTCGGCCTGATCCGCCTCCGTGGCCGGAGTCCATTCGGGTGCGTAGCCAGACGTTGCTGATGCCTGCTTTTTTCAGGCGATAAGCCCATTTGGCGGGCTCCCAGTACTGCACGCGGGGGTCGTTAAGCCCGGCTTCTATCCATAGTTTGGGTTGCTGTTCAGGTGAGCGGTGAGTGTGGGGTTTTAGGTTTTCCAGCGGGCTGTAGTGACGAATACGCCAATGGGCTTCGGGCTCTTCAGGATTACCCCATTCTTCATATTCTCCGATGGTCAGCGGCAGTTCCGGGCGGGACATGGTGCGTAAAACGTCGACAAAGGGGACTTCGGCGATGATGCCGCAAACCTGTTCTGGGGATCGGTTGTATAGCGCGCCGAGGATAATTCCTGCGGCACTGCCGCCCTGTACCGCCAGTTGGCTCTGATGGGTAATACCTCTTTTGATCAGAGCCTGAATACAGGCTTCAAGATCCCGGATGCTGTTTTCTTTGTAACCAAGCCGACCCTGTTGATACCAATGCTCGCCGCAGTCGCCGCCGCCGCGAATATGAGCGATGGCAAAAATCACATCCCGTTCCATCAGACTTAAACGACTGGGTGAGAACCAAGGGTCAAGTGGGTCGCCGTAGGCGCCGTAGGCATAAAGAAGGACAGGCTGAGGGGATCCAGAGTTCAATAGCGCTTTTTTACCCACCAGACTGATAGGGATGGGCGTGCCGTCCCAGCTGGGTACGAGTATTTGCTGGCTGCTGAATTGGCTCAGGTCGGTGTTATTTAATGGCATCTGCCGAAGTTGAATTAAGGCCTGTTCTGCCATCTGGTAGCGATAAAGAGTCGGTGGTTGGTTGAACGATTCCAGCTCCAGTCGAACCTCGTCGGTGTTGCTGTAGGGGTTGTCAGACAGGTTGATACTGACCAGAGGGTAGGGTGGTTTAAATATATGCTCCAGATGCCCGTCCAGATTATGAATGGTCAGTTCCTGCCCACCGATTCTGTGATCTCTAAGAAGTACCATGAGGTGATGATCAAAGAGTTCAAATCCTTCAAAGGTTTTGGCTTCTGACGGTGCGTGGATGATGGTTGATTGTTCGATAAAACGGGCAGCGGTAAGCGGTGTAGAAAATGCTTCCACTGAGAGCCGGTAGAGGCCGAAGAAAGGTTTTTGCAGGTTGCTGCGGATGTAGATCTGATCGCCGATACTGTCCGCATGATACTCATGGCCCTCCTGACGTTCGATCAGCAGTGTTGGTGTTGTCAGGGGCTCTCCAGCAGGAATTATTGAGTAGCTGGTGCTTTGTTTGCTCAGGCTTTCAATAAAAATAAGTTGTCGGTCACGGCTTTTGCTGCAGCCTACCCAGAAGCGGGCATCGTTTTCTTCGAAAATAATATGTTGTTCACCGGAAGTAATATTGAGCGCCATGACTTGCCATGGGCGCTGGGCATCATCCAGTGGAAAGCAAAGCAGGGTTTCCTGATCCTCTGTCCAGATAAGATCTGAGGCCAGAGGCGGCAGCTGATCAAAGACTTGCCAATGGTTAGTGGTCAGGTTTACCAGTCGCAGCTCATAGATTTCATCCCCTTCTGTATCGGTTGTCAGTGCCAGAAGTTGTTCGTCCGGTGAAATGGCCATATCCCCCAGATCAAAATAATCATGAGCCTCTGCCAGCTGGTTGCAATCCAGGTAGCAGCTGGCCTGTTCCAGATATTCCTGATTATGCCGGTTATGTTGATTCAGTGGCGCTCGCCAGAATTGAGGGTATTCGAAAGCTTCCTTTTGGCGAACGAAGTAGCGGTAATGTTCAAGATCTGTCGGATAACTGTCATGGTCCAGAGGTGTTCGATGGCGGATTTCCTGAAAAAGACTCTCCTGAAGGGGGGCATTAAGGATTGAGTTGGCATCTTCATTGCATTTTCTAAGAAAATTCAGGGTCTCGTCGCTTTTTTGTTCCAGCGTTGAAAGGGGATCCTGTCCGGGGCCCCGACATAAAAAATGTGGCATTTGGTTATCCAATGCGGTGCTGAGGTCGTTATTTTGTTTGGCTTGAGACATAATAAGGGCGCTTAAGAATCAGGGTGTTATGCCGCTAATGCTGCGGCTAAAGGAATTGACGACTATGGCGTTTGAGAACTATCAGTTTATAAGCTGGGTTATTTACCTATTATCCGCTTTGGCAGTGATGATTGTCACCCTTCGAATTACCCTCAGTTGGCCGATGACTCTGCGTGGCTTCATTGTAACGACAGCGACGGTGCTGTTTGCTTTTCCTTGGTATGTGCAGGGTAATGCCGGGCATTTGGCTCCTGCTGTTATCATCACCTTCTTTGAAACGATTGGCGGTGATGAGGGTGCCTCTTGGATGAGAGCAGGGCTGCCGCTTTTAGGTGGTTTGGCTTTTGGGTATCTGCTGCTGGCCCTGTTTTTATGGTTCCGTCGAAATCAGGTGGCGGTGGCTGAAACCGAGGATGATGCGGGTGAAGCAGCCTGATACGGTTTGAAACCTTCGGTGCGAACGCTGCAGGTTTGGTTCGGTTAGAGATGAAAAACGGAAATCAGTTGCCGCTTTGGTCGCTAATGCTCTGTAAAGTGTCCTGTTAGGGGCTTGCAGAGACTTTTTTTAACAGGTGAGTCGCAACGGCGACTTAAAGGAAATTTTTCAGGATATTTCATATGACAACTCACGTCATTATTCTCGTTTTAGTTATGTTGTTTGCTGGGGTCTTTGGCGGTTTAGTTAACTTCTACCTACTGAATCAGAACAATAAAGATACGATCGCTTTGGCCCGTTCTCTGGTCGTAGGCGTTAGCGCCGCATTTCTGGTGCCGGTGGCCCTGGATCTTTTGGGTAGCGATATCGTATCTCAAAGTCAGGAAGATGCGTCTAAGCTACTTATCTATACAGGTATCTGTCTGATTGCTGCGATTGCTTCCCGTCTGGTTGCAACCAATACACTGGATCGTACTCTGGTCGCTGCAGAAACGGCTAAAACGGAAACGGAACAGCTTAAGCAGCAGCTTAAACAGCTTCAGGATTCTCTGTTACCTCTGTTGGAAACTGAAACCGAGCATGAAGACCAGGCTGAGGTTTCGGCCTCTGAGCTGGATACTCTGGATGTCTCTTCAACGGCGGTATTGAAAAGTCTGGCCAGTGGCCGACATATTTATCGTGCGATACCTACTTTGTGTCTGGAAACGGAACTGGATGAAACCGATCTGCAAAAGAGCCTTGCCGTTCTGGTGGGTAAGGGGATGGCGGGGCGTGTTAACAGTGGCTGGGGTATGCGTTGGCATGTGACTGAACGTGGTCGTAAGCTTGCGGAATCGATTGTTTAATCTGTCAGATTTTAGATATCGAAAACCGGTTAATACCGGTTTTCACCGGTAAGAAAGGAACCGAAATGCCTGTTTTTGCAGATCGACTATCAGGAAATAGCTCAAGGCTTGTTTTATTACTCCGACGTGCTTTGGCCCGAGGCTCGCAAGCTGTGTTGCTGGCCACTACCTGCGTGTTTGCTTCCGCTGCTCTTGCGGCGGATGTTAAACCGGATGTACGTGTGCTTATTGATACGTCAGGTAGCATGAAACACAACGACCCATCAAACCTTAGGGCTCCTGCGTTGAATCTGCTGGTTGATCTGTTGCCGGAAGGTAGTCGTGCCGGTGTTTGGACATTCGGAACTTACACCAATGAGTTAGTGCCGCACCTGAATGTAACGGATCAATGGCGTCAGGATGCCCGGGGGCGTAGCCGTGATATCACGTCCTCCGCTATGTTTACCGATATTGAGAATGCTCTTGAACGGGCAAGCTATGATGCGGATCGTCCTGACAGCAATTTCGATCGTCATATTATTCTGTTGACCGATGGGTTGGTGGATATTTCGGAATCCCGCAACGAGCGTCGTAAGCGTCAGGAGAACAATGAATCCCGTGACAGCATTCAGTTTGATCTGCTGCCTAAACTGAAAGAAGCGGGCTATACCATCCATACCGTGGCTTTGTCGGATAATGCTGATAAAGACCTGATGCTAAAATTGGCTCAGCGTACTGGTGGTTTAGCCGCGGTTGCCAACAATGCTGAAGAGCTGATGCAGCTCTTTATGCAGGCTCTTGACCGCACGGCTCCAAGTGAGCAGGTTCCCCTGGAAAATAACCGTTTTCTGGTGGACAGCAGTATTAACGAATTTACCGCTCTGATTTTCCATAAGCCGGACAGTCAGCGGGTTTTTCTGATCTCGCCCAAAGGTGAGCGTTATACCTCTCTGACGCATCCCGATAATGTACGTTGGCACTATGAAAGTCGTTATGACCTGATCACGGTGAATGACCCGGAAGATGGCGAATGGCTGGTTGAAACGGAGATGCACCCGGACAACCGTGTGACTGTCGTTTCTGACCTTAGCCTCAAAGTAAGTGATGTCCCCGCGACTTTGTTCCGTGGCTTGAGTCTTGATATTGAAGCCTCAATTCAGGAAGAAGGTGAGACGATTACCCGTCCCGAGTTCCTTAAGATTGTTTCCCTTGAAGCTCAGCAGTTGGCGGATAGCGACAAAGTACTCAAATCTGACCTGATGACCAGCAAGCCCGGTGAGGCCGGTACCTTTGTTACGAAGCTGGGGCCTTTTAATACCACGGGAAATTATCGTATTCAGGTCAGTCTGGATGGTAAAACCTTCCAGCGATCTGTTTCTCAGCCGGTATTTGTTCAGGATGTCGTTAGTTCAAAAGTGGATTACGATGATGCTAACGAGCCAACTCGTATCTTCTTTACGAAGGTGCTGCCTGAACTGAAAGCCAGCGACCTAACCATTACGGCTGAAATTAATGGCCTGAATCAACGGGCGCAGTTGACGAGTCAGGAGTCCTGGGCGTTGGATCTGCCGGAAATGAATCGTGAAAAAGAGCAACGTATCCGTGCATTTGCTTCAGGTACCATTCAGGGTAAACCGTTTGATGTTGAGCTTGAGCCGATTATCATCCCGCCATTGAATCCGGAGCCACAGGTGGAAACTCTGGAGGAGTCCGGGCAGATGAATCCTCAGCCGATTGATGATGACGCCTCCGCAGGCTCATCCGGTGCTGGCCTTGACCAGGAAGACGATAAGCTTAAGAAACCGATGAATCTGCTGGACCCTAACGATCAGCCTCTGGACTCATCCAAGCCAAGTGATGCTAATCTGCTGTGGGTTTATCTGGCTGTAGCATTGGCTAATATTGCTCTCTTTGCTGGTGCATTCTGGCTTTATAAGCGCTTTGTGCAGCGTCGTATGGCTGCACGTCAGCAGGCGAGAGACAATCAAAGAGATGATGATCTATCTCTTTGATTAAGGCTTAGGTTTTGCTGAACTTTATTGAGTTCATGTAAAATAAGTCTGGTATCAGATAATGGCCTCTGTGTTTACAGGGGCCATTTTTTTAAGTCGTGTTTCTGCTTATGCGATGAAATGACCAACCGATAAAAACGGACCGATTGCATGTGTGAACTTCTGGGTATGAGCGCTAACGTGCCAACCGATATCTGTTTCAGCTTTAGCGGGCTGGTAAAACGCGGGGGAGAAACAGGCCCTCATAAAGATGGTTGGGGGATCTCTTTCTATGAAGGTCGGGGTTATCGGGAGTTTCGTGATCCGAAGCCTTCTGTGGATTCTGAAATTGCCAGGCTGATTCAGAATTATCCGATCAAAAGTAAGGCGGTCATCAGTCATATTCGACAGGCAAATGTGGGGGAGATCTGCCTTGAGAATACGCACCCGTTCAGCCGTGAGCTTTGGGGGCGTTACTGGAGTTATGCTCATAATGGCCAGCTGGAAGACAGCAAGACTCACTTTCCTGCCAGCTTTTATCTGCCTGTCGGGACAACGGATAGTGAGCAGGCATTCTGCTGGTTGCTGGCCCAGATCCGCCTGAACTTCACTGATAAGTGTGCTGTTGGTCCTTTAAGTCAGGCTTTACATCAGTGGTGTGAACAGTTACGGGTTAAAGGCGTGTTTAATATGCTGTTGTCCAACGGCGATTATCTGTTTGCCTATTGTTCCACTAAGCTCAGTTGGATTACCCGTGAAGCGCCATTCGGAGAAGCTGAACTGTCCGATGTAGAGATGAAGGTGGATTTCAAAGAGGAAACGACGCCTCATGATGTAGTGACAGTGATTGCGACTCAACCCCTGACCGATAATGAGAACTGGACGACCCTTCAACCCGGAGAATTGGTGGTTTTCAAAGAGGGGCGGGTTGTTGAGCAGTTCTTTTCAAAGGATGTTTCTGAACAGGTTTAATTCAGATTGCTGATACCCTCTCATATAGGGATAAAAAAAGGCCAACCGAACTGTCGCTAAAACGACAATGGCGGTTGGCCTTTACGTTTGTCAGGCAGAATTACTGAACGGTTTCGTTGTCCGTAAACATGCCTTCAAACAGGGCTGTGGAGAGATAGCGTTCGCCGGAATCCGGCAGAATCACAACGATGTTTTTATCCGCGTTTTCTGGCTTCTCTGCCAGACGTAAGGCAGCAACCATGGCGGCTCCACAGGAGATACCACAGATGATGCCCTCTTTCAGCATCAGCTGGCGTGCCATCTCAATCGCTTCATCATTACCGACCTGTTCTACCTGATCAACCAGAGACAGATCCAGGTTCTTAGGTACAAAACCCGCGCCAATGCCCTGAATTTTGTGCGGAGCAGGCTTCACTTCTTCATTGTTGATTGTCTGGCTGATGACCGGTGAATCAACGGGTTCAACGGCAACGGTTGTAATCGCTTTACCCTGGGTGTTTTTGATGTAACGGGAGATACCTGTGATAGTACCGCCGGTACCTACGCCTGCCACGAGAATATCAATTTCACCGTCAGTATCTTCCCAGATCTCTGGGCCAGTGGTTTTCTCATGAATCTCAGGGTTGGCCGGGTTTTCGAACTGCTGTGGCATAAAGTAATGTTCAGGATTGCCTGCTACCAGCTCCTCTGCTTTAGCGATGGCACCTTTCATTCCTTTTGCTGGCTCGGTCAGCTCAATGTTTGCACCCAGAGCTTTCATCATTTTCCGGCGCTCAAGGCTCATGCTGGAAGGCATGGTCAGGGTGATTTTGTAACCACGGGAAGCTGCCACAAAGCAAAGCGCAATACCTGTGTTGCCACTGGTCGGTTCGACGATCTCCATGCCTGGCTTGAGAACACCACGCTTTTCAGCATCCCAGATCATATTGGCACCAATACGGCACTTCACAGAAAATGCCGGGTTGCGGCTTTCAAGCTTGGCAAACACTTTGCCATGATTAGTCAGGCGGTTGATTTTTACCAGAGGGGTTTCGCCGATGGTTAGCGAGTTATCATCAAAAACCTTGCTCATTGTTTTTCCCTAATCTTATTGGATGTGTCGTTATAACCGGCTCTTTATTTTGAGCTATCAGGTTATATCCGTTAAAGGCTAGGTTAGGGATAGGCAGGAAAAAAATCTATCAGATCTTAATTCAATAATGTTTTAAGCTAAGAACCTAACCGTTTATTCGGTTAGGTTCTTAGGAATATAGGCTGAACCTGGCGTTACCGAAGAAGGGATAAGGCGATATTGGGTGTCTGATTCGCCTGGGCCAGAATGGTTGAGGAAGCCTGCTGGATAATCTGGTTGCGTGTCAGGTCAGCGGTTGCTACAGCAAAGTCGGTATCCTGAATGCGGGATTTAGCATCAGACGTGTTAACAACCATGCCGGTGTTATTGCGCTGCATGGATTCAAGTTCTGCCATGCTACCTGCGATTTCGCGACGGATTTCGTGGATGTTTCTCAGGGCTTTATCGGCGACTTCAATTGAGCCTCTGGCGTTAGCCGAGACATTAACGCCAGAAAGACCAATTCTGTCTGCCGAGCCACCCCGGAAAGAGAACTCAGATTGCTCGCCGGCATTACTGCCTGTCTGTAGCTGGAATGTCTTCTCGTGCGGAGGTTGAAAACCACCGTGCCAATTAGCAATTTTAAATCCTTCCAGAGGTTGTTCCGAGTAGCTATTAGAATCACCAACAGCGTCATAGGCATTCTTAACCCCCATGTTATCAGCATCCAAGCCACCTATTGCACCCGTATCCGCATTGTCCAGATCCATTTTATTCGTAATGTAGGCATCACCGGTGGCTGTTACCCAATCAGTGAAGTCTGTTTCCGAGATACCCAGAAATTTATTAAAGGCCTGATCGAGCGTGGTTTTGCCATCGGCAAGTTCTGAGGTGAAGGTGCGAATACCGTCAGCGTAACCTTCCTCTTTCATGCGATCGTGCAGCATGCGCATGGAAACATAAGCACGGGAATAGTCTGCGCTTGACGCAGACCCGCCTGTCCAGCCTGCCATCAGGTTTGGATCAGCTCCAAAATCAACTTTAACACGTTCGTCAGCGCCATGAATCAGCTCTGCCGTCCCTTCCATAAACCAGTCTCTGCTGATGACCGATGCGCTATATTGGTTAAACATGACAGCATGAACCATTTCATGCATAACAACCCTGTCATTGGCAGCGCTGCCACCAATGGCGGCTACGCCAGCCAGAAAATCCGCACGTCCAATTTCCATACGGTTAACGTTCCCGGCTGCTCCCCAAACTGAGGCTACGGCACCGCCACCGCCGGCAACAATATCGATATTGAATTCGTCTTTACCATCACCCTGGATACCATAATACGCCTTAATGTTGGCTTCGGACTGTTCCAGTGATCCTGCGAGTTTAAGGAGAATATCCCTATCGGTTACTGGTGGGGTTGCTTCATCGACCTCAGGCCCTTTGAGGAGCGGTGTTTCGCCCAAACTTGCCGATTCAGCAATACGGTTTGCTGAGCTGATTAATTCTTCAACCTCAAGCTGGGCTCCATCTCTGTCTTCCTGGCTTAAAGTATTGCTCGACATCTGAATGGCGAGCTGTCTAATACGATGAGTGATATTGGTGATCTCTTCCATCGCACCATCTGCAATCTGAAGCGCAGACAAGCCATCCTGAATATTGCGCGTGGCTTGGCTGGTACCAATAATCTGTGTTTCCAACCTGTTTGAAATCTGCAAACCTGCCGCATCATCTTTGGCTGAATTAATACGACTGCCGGATGAAAGTTGTTCAAAAGAGCGGTTAAGGCGGTCGGTTACATTGGACATAAAGTCCATGCCTTTGAGGGCACTAACATTTGTGTTGACAAAAAGCATAAGCAGACCTTTGAATCGGTTCCATGTTACCTCTATGCAAGCACTTCTTTTTAGCCTTTTACCGCTCTTGCATAAGAGAAAGGGATATCTCTTCTGAATCTATCGACACATTCAGTTACATCTTTAACTTTTTTTGATTAATTTTTTCTGTCTTCTTATGGTGGTTGTGACTTTTTAGTCACTCACTGGCTTTCGCTTCCTGAAAGACCCAGTAAACTAGGCGGAAATAATGCTGCTGTCAGTGATGCAGCGCTTAACCCGATTCGACAATAAAAACAGAGATACTCCGTTATGAAATTCCAGGGTACTGATCAATACGTTGCTACCGATGAACTGCAGATGGCGGTTAACGCCTGTATCGCCCTTGAGCGCCCGTTACTGATTAAAGGTGAGCCGGGAACCGGTAAAACCATGCTGGCTGAGGAGTTGGCCGATGCTTTGGGCGTGCGTCTGATTCAGTGGCATATCAAGTCGACCACTAAGGCGCATCAGGGCCTGTATGAATATGATGCGGTGTCCCGTCTGCGGGATTCCCAGCTGGGTGATGATCGTGTGCACGACATCAAAAACTACATCAACAAGGGCAAGCTTTGGGAGGCCTTTGAATCCGATGAGCAGGTGGTATTGCTGATCGATGAGATCGACAAGGCGGATATCGAATTCCCCAACGACCTGCTGCTCGAGCTGGATAAGATGGAGTTCCACGTTTATGAAACCGGAGAAACCATCAAAGCCAAGCAGCGCCCGATTATCCTGATCACCAGTAATAATGAGAAAGAGCTGCCGGACGCCTTCCTGCGTCGCTGCTTCTTCCATTACATCAACTTCCCGGATAAAGAGACGATGCAGAAGATTGTCGATGTGCATTATCCGGGTATCCAGCAGAAGCTGGTTTCTGAAGCGCTGGAAGTGTTTTTTGATCTCCGTGAGGTTCGGGGGCTTAAGAAGAAGCCATCAACCTCTGAGCTGATTGACTGGCTGAAACTCCTGATGGCTGATCAGATGAGCCTAGAGATGCTTCAGGAGCGGGATGCCGCGAAAGCGATTCCGCCACTGCATGGCGCGCTGGTGAAAAATGAACAGGATGTTTCCCTGCTGGAAAAACTGGCCTTTATGCACCGCCGTCAATCCCGCTAGGGGGCTGCTATGCTGATCGATTTTTTTAACGATATCCGCAAAGTCGGCGTGCCGGTAAGTCTCCGTGAGTTACTGGATCTGCTGGCGGCACTGGAAAAAGGCGTTGCCTTTGCCTGTATCGACGACTTTTACCTGCTGGCGCGTACCTGCCTGGTGAAAGACGAAAGCTACTATGATCGTTTCGACCGGGCCTTTGGGGCTTACTTTAATGGTCTTGAGGGACTCGACGATCTGCTGGATACCCTGATTCCTGAAGAATGGATTCGCAAAGAGTTCGAGAAGATGCTGACTCCGGAAGAACGGGAGAAGATCAAATCTCTGGGTAGTCTGCAGGAGCTTTTAGACACCTTCAAAGAGCGTCTTGAAGAGCAGCAAAAGCGCCATGCCGGTGGTAATAAGTGGATCGGTACCGGTGGTACGTCGCCTTTTGGTGCGTATGGCTACAATCCGGAAGGTATCCGCATCGGGCAGGAGGGTAACCGTCATAACCGGGCGGTAAAAGTTTGGGATAAGCGTCAGTTTAAGAATCTGGATGACAGCGTTGAACTGGGCACCCGTAATATCAAGGTAGCTCTGAAACGCTTACGTCAGTTTGCCCGCAGTGGTGCGGCTTCTGAGCTGGATCTTGACGATACCATCCGCTCTACGGCTCATAACGGCGGTATGCTGGACCTGAAGCTGGTGCCGGAACGCCATAACAGTGTGAAGGTGCTGCTGTTTTTCGATGTGGGCGGCTCTATGGACGGCTATATCAAAACCTGCGAAGAGCTTTTTTCCGCCTGTCGAACCGAGTTTAAGCATCTGGAATATTACTACTTCCATAACTTCATCTATGAGTCGGTCTGGCAGAATAATCTGCGCCGCTTCGATGAGCGCATTCCAACCTACGACCTGCTGCACAAGTACGGTTCTGACTATAAGGTGATCTTTATTGGTGATGCGTCCATGTCGCCCTACGAGATCGCTATGGCCGGTGGCAGTGTTGAGCATTGGAACGAGGAGAGTGGTGCTCAGTGGATGCAGCGGGTGACGGATACCTGGAAGAATATTGTCTGGTTGAATCCGGTGCAGGAACGCTATTGGGATTACACGCAGTCGATCGGTATGACCCGGCAGTTACTGCATGATCGTATGTTTCCGCTAACGCTGTCGGGTATCACTGACGCGATGAATCTTTTAACGAAAAAGAGCTGATATTCAGGGAAACACGGAAAGTGTCGGAAGGTGCCTTCGGCTTTTCCGACCTTGTCTCTGAAATCAAATGTGGGTCGGGCTTCAGCCCGTCATCGTAAACAGATACAGCCGTTTGCGAGCCTGACGGCCTAAAGGGCGACCCACACTGACAGAGGATTAACCTATGGTGATGGCTGGCAGTTCAGGTGCCTGCAGCTCAGACTTCTCGGTCGGAGCCATCACGGTAGCGGTACCGACAACAACTTTCTCATCGTTTTGGTTGGTTACCAGAGTGTCGATCACAACGCGGTTTTTGCTCAGCTTCTCTTTTACCGTCAGGGTTACGGTCAACGTATCAGCCAGTTTTACCGGACGACGGAAGCTCAGCTCCTGACCCAGATAGATGGTGCCAGGTCCTGGCAGAACGGTAGCCAGAGCGGCAGAGATCAGAGAACCGGACCACATGCCATGGGCGATCTGCTCACCGAACATGGTGCTTTTGGCAAACTCAGCATCCAGATGTACCGGGTTAACATCACCGGAAACAGCTGCGAACAGTACCAGTTCCTTTTCGGTCAGAGCACGTTCCAGTATTGCGGTATCGCCAACCTGAATCTCATCGTAGGTTTTGTTAACCAGTACGGTCATTTTCATTCTCCAGATATCGGTTACTTTTCAGTTATCTTGTCTTGAGCACTTCGTTTGAACTCAGATTATTACGGCGCATATTACGTGATAATGACGTCTGATGTAATCGGCTCAATACCTTGATCTGTTAAATCAGCACAGACGTGATCGCTTAGCGTTTAAAACGATCAGTTTTTGGCTCATCTTCGCAATCAGGCTAGGTTAGCCTTCTTTGTTGTGCGTCGCAATAAACTGGCTGACCAGCGGGTTCACCAGATCCGGGTGAGTTAATGGCCCCATATGACCGCAGGGCAAGCTATGGTGCTCTGCTTCAGGGAAGGTGGCTTTCAGCGTTTCCATCACGGCATGAGTTGTTGGTTGGCTTTCTGAGCCTTCAAGCAGTAGTACAGGACAAGTAATCGTCTGCAGATCCTTTGCGCGGCAGTCTTCATTGAGCAGGGCTATAAAATCGTAAGCAACCTTCAGAATGCCCTGACGGAATACAGACTGCATCTTTTCGTTTAGGCGGTTAAAGGTTCCTTCTCCATTCCAGTAATCAATAAAGCAAGCGGCAGCTGAAGATGAGTCGCCCTGATTAAGGTGGCTTTCGATCGTCTGACTGAGAGCTAATACGTTCTGGCGTTGCGGGTCATCCAGTTCTAACAGATGAAAGGCAACGGGCTCAAATACGGTCAGGCTGGCTACTTTTTCTGGGTGAAGACGAGCAAGACGAAGGGCGTTTGCGGCGCCATAGGAGTGACCGACCAGATGAAAAGGGTGATCCGGAATCTGGTCGGCTAACCGCTCCAGCTCAAATGCCAGTTTGTGCTCCTGGCGGTTATTTGCAGGCATGGGTGATTTGCCATAGCCGGAAATATCAGGAGCATAAGAAGGTAAATTGAGCGATTCTCGGAGGGCATTCCACTGTTGCCCGCTACTCATAGAACTGTGCAGAAAAAGAACCGGAGTTGAACTCATTGGCTGGTTAACCCTGAAAAAAACAAGATGGTAGAAAGAATGCGATCTATTGATTCTAAACGGGGAGATTCAGGAAAAAACTAATAAATTATGACTGTCTGGTCGCAAATTATTAGGAAAATCTGCTATTGACTCAACTAAAGTCTGATTCTTTTGCGATGCAGCGTAATGCTTAATTCACATGCTAAACCCAGTATGGTTGGTTTTGGATGCTGACCTGGCACTCAGCTAATTCTTTTCGGTCAGGCAAGTTCCGGTAATGTGCAGGTGCCGGGGGAATTGCTAACACCAAGCAAAGAGGACTTTACCCGTCGACAAGGCTGGTTTCT
>NZ_CEYNZH010000072.1:0-14176 GCF_982874595.1 Oceanospirillum sp.
GATGAGGTTCATCGGGCGCTGTAAAAAAGTGTCAACTTATATCAGGACTAGACAGATAGCATCAATTTCAGGCAATAACGACCCGATTACGCCCCGACTCTTTAGCCAGATAAAGAGCTTTATCGGCTTGTTCCAGCAGAGTAACTCCGGAAACAGAGACCACCCGCTGAGAGACAACCCCTAGACTGATTGTGACAACATCCGCTGTCGGCGAAAACCCATGGGGAATAGCTGCTTGCTCCACCGCTTTACGCATCGCCTCAGCAATCTGCTGACCACCCTCAGCATCGGTTTCCGGCAGGATCGCCACAAACTCTTCACCACCATAGCGGGCAAAAAGATCTCCCGGGCGATTGACCACCTGCTTAAGCAGTTCGGCCACCTTAATCAGGCACTCATCACCACGGCCATGACCGTAGTTATCGTTAAAGGGCTTGAAGTGATCAATATCCAGCATGATCAGGCTAAGATGACTCTGGCTACGCTGCAAACGCCTGATTTCAGCCTGTAAGCGATAATCCAGATAACGTCGGTTAGCGACCTGAGTTAAACCATCAATATTGGACATATCTTCCAACAGGTCTGTTTTCTGTTTCAGACTCATATGGCTGCGTACACGGGCCTTCACGATATCCGGATGGTAGGGTTTGGTAATGTAGTCAACAGCGCCTAACTGGAGACCTTTGGCTTCATCCCTGACCTCATCCAGAGCACTGACAAAAATAATGGGTATCCGGTTGGTCTCGGGGTGAGCTTTAAGCTGTCGACAGACCTCATAACCATCAATATCCGGCATCATAATATCGAGCAGTATCAGATCCGGCGGATTATCGCTTTGAGCGATAGCCAACGCTTTCTCCCCCCGGTTAGCGACCTGAACCACGTACTCATCTTTCAGCAAACTGGCGAGAACTTTCACATTAGCCGGCACATCATCAACAATCAGTACCGATAGCTTGCGGCTGAATGCGGGCGGAAGAGCGATTTCAGGCAACAGACCGGACTCTGTCGGACGCGCAGCCAGCTGTGCTGGCTTTTCGCTGTTTGCAGGCATCCCGCCCTTTGTGTTCGGGTGAGAAACCTTATTCATCAAGGCATTCAGCCAAGGGCCGGGTTCTGTCTTCAACCAGGGTTTGAGGTGTTCAAACAGCTGATGCCCGGTAAAGGGTTTACCCAGATGATCATTCATACCCACTTCAAGAGCTTTCTCACGATCCTCAATCAACGCTGCAGCGGTGAGGGCGATGATCGGAATATCCGGATTGAAGCCCCGAATAACCCGGGTTGCCTGATAGCCATCCATCTCAGGCATCTGGATATCCATCAGAATCAGATCAACCTCTCCATCTCTGGCCCGGTCCACACCTTCACGGCCGTCATGGGCAATAACAACCTGCAGGTTCATCTGTTCAAGCTGCGCCTGAACCACCTGCTGATTGATCAGGTTATCTTCAACCACCAGCACCCTTTGCTGGCAGAAACGCAGATCACGGTCAGAATGCTCAGCCAGGGCAAAACGCTTTTGTAAAGACTCCAGCGCATTGAACAAATTAGACTGATGCACGGGTTTTGGCAGATAAAAGACGTTCTCCACACTATCCAGATTGATCTCAGAACGCTCATAGGCGGAGACCATCAGCATTGAAGGCAGGTTTTCCTGATACCCGTGACGGAAAAGCAGATTCTGAATGCACTGCAGTGCAGCGAGTCCATCCATTCGAGGCATCTCCCAGTCCATCAGAATCAGGTCATAAAGCTGATGATCGGCCAGGGACTGTTCAACCTTGCGTACGGCGACCTCGCCATCGGTGGCTTCGGTTACCTCAAAGTCCCAGGACTGAAGAATATCCCGCAGGATCTGTCGGGAGACAGACTGATCATCAACCACTAAAGCACGGCAGGGGCTATGGTTACAGGCAACGGGCTGATGCGAGGTCTCCATCTCACGGGCAAAAGGCAGCTCCAGATCAAAGTGGAAACAACTCCCCTTACCCGGTGTGCTCTCAAGTTCAATCCCTTTTTGGCTGCCCATCAGGCGCACCAGTCTTTGACTGATCACCAGCCCCAGACCTGTGCCCCCGTGACGACGGGTAATGGAATTATCCGCCTGGGAAAAGGCTTTAAACAATCCTGCCTGCTGTTCATCGCTCAGGCCAATACCACTGTCTATAAGGCTGAAGCGCAACAGTGCCGCCGTTTCAGTTTGCTCAAGCGCCGTTATCTTAAGCTCAACCAGCCCTTTCTCAGTAAACTTAACGGCGTTAGCCATCAGATTCGTCAGTACCTGAGTCAGACGCAGCTGATCACCCCGATAAGTATGAGCAATAGAGCTGGGCAGGTTGAGTATCAATTCCAGCCCTTTCTCACTGCTTGAAAGAGCAAACAGGGTAGAAAGCTGTCTCAAGACCTGTTGCAGGCTGAAGGGTTCAGAAACAATCCGCACCCGTCCTTCTTCGATACAGGAGAAGTCCAACAGGTCATTAACGATTCCCAACAGTAGCTGGCCGGAATGATGGATCTGCTGAAGGTGCTCATAAACATCATCCGACAGATCGGAAGATGTCATCTGAAACTCACTTAACCCAATGATCGCGTTCAACGGTGTCCGGATTTCGTGACTCATATTGGCCAGAAAATCTGACTTTGCCTGACTGGCAGCTTCAGCACTCTCCCGCGCCTCAATTAAGATCTGTTCGGTTTCTTTACGCTCCTGATACTGCTGGCTCAGATCCAATGCCGTCGTAGCAAAATAAAGAGGATTGCCATCATGATCTCTCATGACACGGGTGCTCATCAGCATCGGGAAAACATGACCATCCCGATGAGCATGCCAAATCTCTTTGGGTGCTACGGTTCCTTCAGCCAATACCCGCTGATAGAAGCTTTCGACAGACGGGAGCTGATCATCATTATGGAAGAGCATAAAGTTCTTGCCCTTCAGTTCATCAACGGTATAGCCGTGTAATTCAGCAAAGAAAGGATTCAGGTAGATAATGTCACCGCCCAAATCGGAAATGGCACTACCGTAGAGTGCACTGTCGGCAATCGCTTTAAACCGACGGCTTTCTGACTCAGCGATTCTGCGTTTGCTCATCAGCACAGCCATGGCAAAAGCAAACAGAACCGAGACGACCAGCCCGACAATCAGAAACGTGATGGTCCGTCGGCTTTGCAGCAAAGCCTCTTCGGTCTTACTGGCGACCAGCTCCTCCAGTCGTTTCTGATAGTGCCACATGCCCTGATCCAGGTTACGACCCGGAGTAATATCATGAACAACAGATAACAACAGCTGTTTACCTTGACGGTCGTAGGGGTGGGAATAGACTTCAACGGTCCGGATCTCGCCATCAGCGAGTTGGTGTCGGAAAATAAAGTAATGCCGCCCGGCCGCTTTGGCTGCGATCATCTCTTCCCTGATCTGCTCCTCATCGAACGTATTGATGTCCTGAATCCGCATGGCCCGCATCTGTTCACGACGGTATCCGTAGAAATCTGTCGCGGAAGGGTTCGCATCCACGATGCGACCATCAGCGGGATTAATCCAGAGCAGGGGAACATCCTGGGTCTCAAAAAAGGCCTCAAATCCGACGGCCTGCGCTGGCCGGGATACCATAAAAAGAGCAATCAACAAACCAACAAGTAATGTACCGCTTGTTCGGCTAACACTGAAAAACGCCTGTAACTTAAGGAGATGCAGAGAGTGTATCGGGTTCAAGGTCGTATCCTTAAGACGGGTTATTGAGTTGGTCTGACAACTGCTGCAGCGCTGCTGCTGCCTGTTCAAAGTCAAACTGATCCAGCGCATCGGTTACAGACTGCCACAACACTTCCGCATCAGCGGATGCCGGACCAGCCGCAGATAAATCAGCGGAGATAGCCGTCAGCTCATCCTCATCGATAAACTGGCTATTGCGGATTTTGCCCATGAGCAGTTCTAATTGCGCAGTAAGCGCACCGACACCCTGCTTCGACAAATCAGATTCAGAAGAGGAATCAACGGAACGCGTGGGTGCTGTTTTTTCAATCTCTTTTACTAACCAGTCAGACACGTCCTCGTCGGTCCGATCCAGTAACTGCCGGAAGTTCTTTAACATCTCGTCTGAAGGCGGCTGTTCCTGCTTCAGAAGCTGATCAAGTTGCGCGGCAGACTGAGCCAGCGGCTGCATACAGAGATTGCCAGCTACGCCCTTGATGCTGTGAGCGACCCGATGCCCACGAATAAAATCATCGGCACTGCTTATTTCGGTAAGTTGGGCCACAAAAGTCAGCTCCTGGAGATACTCTTCTTTCAGTTGTCGCAGAAATTCCTGTAAAACCTTCCGGTAAAGAGCCTCCTGCCCTCCGACCATTGCAATACCTTCTTCAGGGTCAAACAGTGGCGTCTGATCAGAAACTGAAGTCGTCGGTGGGGATTCGTAGGACAGCCCGGCACTGTCTGTTGCCGCATGAGACTCTGCCTTAACCTGCGCAGAATCCCCCACCCCGGATAGCCACTGATTGAGAGTACGGAACAAAGCGTGGGTTTCAATCGGTTTTGTCAGATGACCGTTCATGCCCGCTTCAAGTGCTTTCTTCTGGTCCTCTGCCATCGCGGCCGCGGTCAGAGCAATAACCGGTACCTGTAAGCCTTTTTCCCGTAGCTGGCGGGTTGCCGTATAACCATCCATGACGGGCATCTGAATATCCATCAGCACCAGATCAAAACTGCGCTGATCCAGCAAATCCAGAGCCTGTAGCCCGTCTTCGGCCAGAGTTACTTTTAATCCTAATTGTTCAAGCTGGGTTCGGGTGATCTCCTGATTGATCAGGTTATCTTCAACCAGAAGAATCTCACCGTGCAGATGGTCAGCAACCGATTCATCTTCCTGCTGCAACAGCATCAGAGTCTGGGCCTGTGCGTCACTGCAAATAGCCAGAGGCAGCTGAAAACTAAAGCGGGAACCCTTGTCAGCCTCAGAGACCAGATCGATGCCCTGCCCCTCCATGGCATCAACAAGACGTTGACTGATGACCAACCCTAAACCCGACCCCCCGTGCTTTCGCGCAATAGAGGTATCGGCCTGACTAAAAGCACAAAAGAGTTTCTCCTGTTGCTCAGGCGTAATACCGATGCCGGTATCTTCTATCGAGAACTGTAACCAATGCCGCGTGCTATTACCCAGTGTCTGAGTAGAACCCAAACGCACCGTCAGTTGCACACGCCCCCGTTCGGTGAACTTGATCGCGTTTCCAAGCAGGTTAGTCAGAATCTGCCGAATCCTGAGCTCATCCCCCATATAAACCCGAGCCAGGTCAGGAGCGGTATCGAATACCAGTGCGAGGGACTTTTTCTCAGCCTGAAGGGCAAAAAGGCTGCTCAGGTTGTCCAGCATCCCTTCCAGAAAGAATGGCTGCTCTTCAATACCCAGCTTGCCGGATTCAATCTTGGAATAGTCAAGAATATCGTTAAGAATACCCAGCAGAAGCTTGCCGGAACGGTGTATTTTGTAAAGGCGCTCCTGCAGTACATCCAGGTTTTGCTCGCCCTGGCTGATCTGACTCAGTCCGATAATGCCACTCATAGGGGTACGGATTTCATGGCTCATATTGGCCAGAAATGAGGACTTAGCTTTGTTGGCTTCATCCGCAACCTGCTGCGCCTTCTTAAGCGCCAGCTCCTGCTCTTTTCGGTCAGTAATATCGTAGATGTAACCGTTCCAGATGACAGAACCATCACTCATGCGAGTGGGCGTTGCCCGTCCCTCCAGCCAACGCTCACCCTTTGTAGGGTGCAGATAACGATATTCCTGCTCCCACACCATAAGGTCCTTTGCTGACTGCATAATACTGGTGCTGACAGCCTCGATATCCTCAGGGTGAATATGCCGGAGAACAAAATCAGCATCCTCTATAGCCTTTTCCGGAGAACAGCCATAGATATCCTCAATGCCCTGTGTTGCAAAGGGGAAGCTGGCCGAGCCATCACTGTCGAATCGGTATTGGTAGAGCATACCCGGCATATTGTCCGCTAACAGACTGAGCTTATTTTTTAGCTCGAACTCTGCTGTGATATCGGTGTGGCTGCCGATGACCCGAAGCGGTTTGCCCTCAGCGTCCCGACTGAAAACTTTGCCGGTGTCCCGGATCCATTTATAGCTACCGTCCTTGGAGCGCACCCGATGGGTATTATCGTAGATAGGCGTCTCACCGCTCAGATGAGCCTCCACATCACGATAAGCACCTTCAATATCATCAGGATGAATTCGGGATTCCCATTCACTCAGGGTGTCACCGATCTCATCTTCCTCGTATCCCAGCATCGATTTCCAAACCGGGGAGAAATAGACTTTATTGGTCTGGGCATTCCAATCCCAAACACCCTGGCCAGTACCCTCAAGAACGGCTCTCCAGCGTTGTTCGCTGTCGCTTAGCTCCCGAAGAATCTGTTGCTGACGACGCTCTTCGCTCATCAGATCATAAAACTTAGCAATGATTTCCCGCTGATGAATCAGGCCAATCACGACGCCTTTCGAATCAGAAACACCAAGACGGCGCAATTTACTGCTATTAAAAAGCGTTATCGCAGCCTTAAAGCTACTATCAAGGGAAACCGTACGTATGGGAGAGCTCATAAAGGTGTGTACAGGCTGCTCCCAAAGATTCCCCTTCTGAGACAGGATCGGAAATATATCGCTACTGCTGACAATGCCGGCAATGACGCCCTCACGCTCAACCAGAACCGAGGTATGTCCTGCTGTCTGCATTTTTAAGACAGCCATTTTCAATGGATCGTGCTCATCGACACACACGAAATCTTTGATGGCTTTCAGGTCTTTTAGGGAACACTCGATATCCGGCGCGTAAGCCATCATATAGTGAATAATGTCAGAGCTTGTGATAACGCCTATCAGAGTTTCATCATCATCCACAACACAAAGCAGCTCAGAATTTGCGCGACTGTATGTAACCGCAGCCTCCGCCAGAACCTGATCCCACTTAAGCGTTTCCACTAATGGCAAACCCAACTGAGAAAGCGGGGTCGAGAAATCAAATCCGGCAAAACGCAGGCTTATCAGAATATGTGTACTGACAACTCTATGACCCTTTTGCCCTGTAATCACCAGCGCATGCTTGGCTTCTTTTTCCATCAGCCTCACAGCATCCGATACCGTTTGAGAGTCATCCAGCAAGGCGATATCTGTATTGGCAATTTCAGATACTGGAGTAAAAAACATAACTATCCTTAATGACTGATGGGAGCCGTATTGGTTAACCCTCTGAATCCGGCCAGCTTCGCGTTGCACGTCAAAGTCAGCTCCCTAATATCATTTAATGTAACACTTTGTTCTTAATCAAAAAAAGCCGGAAATAAGCATTCCCGGCTTTTTATTAATATCATCCAATGATGATCAGATTGTTTCTCTACAGCAGAGGCAGGATATCACTCTGCTCTATCGCATTAATAATAGGTGCTCTCCCCAATGGCTCAATGATTTATAGACTCATTGTCCTGTTTTTAATCCGGCAGATACCCAACCCGGAAACCACCCCAGTGACGGCCATTCACAAAAACAGGCACAGACAGGTCATGCAGTACTTCGCCGGTGTCACGCTTATAGGTCTGCAGCAGGAGTTTTTCCTGGTGTTGGCCACCACGCTGGCCGGTTTTGTCATTAAAGATACGCTTACTGCGGCTTTTAACCAGATCCACCTGAGGATCTCCGGATTCTTTGTGGGCGTACTGATTATTGTGGGTCGGTACGTAGCCATGATCATCAATCATAATAGCGTAGGCAAAACCGTGACGGTTCAGGGTGTCTTCCTGAATAGCAGGCAAGACACGATCGGTAAACTGATCAAAGCGGGTAGAATATTTCTGTGGATTTGTACCGGCAATCGGTTGGTAGTTACGATCAAACAGATCATCCATTGACAAGGTGCCGCCGGCAACAGCGTCTTCGAAAGCTTTCTGAACACGCTCTGCAGCATGACGACAGGCGGCATAACAGTCTCGGTGTTTTCCGGCAGCAGCCTGACGCGCCAGATCGGCTGTAATGGTCTCGGCACCCTGCATCAGGCTTTCGGCCTGCGTGGAGAGATCGTGCATCTGATCGTTGCCTTCGATCACCTCTTCTTTAAGCGATGAGATAGAACGAGAGATATCTTCGATATGTTCATGACTGTGGACAACCGCCTCAGCGATACCGCTGATCTGCTGTTCAACCTCATCAAACTGATTGGCCATATCTCCTAAACGATTGCCAACCGTTTCCACTTTCTCAGAACCAAAGTTAATACGGGAGACCAGATCTTCGATGGTGCTGACCACTTCCTGAGTACTTGACTGAATCTCTTGTACAATATCAGCAACCTGCTGGGTTGAATCAGACGTTCGGCTGGCCAGACTACGGACTTCATCAGCGACGACCGCAAAACCCCGGCCATGCTCTCCGGCCCGTGCCGCTTCAATAGCCGCATTCAGAGCCAACAGATTGGTTTGCTCGGCAATTCCTTCAATAACCCGGGTCACATCCTGAATCATATCGGATTTATCATTCAGCTGATTGATCAGGCCTAAAGTATGGTCCGTGCGGGAACTGATATCCCGCATCTGAGAAATTGCCTCCTGTAGCTCATCCCGTCCGGTAAAACTGTACTCTTTGGCCTGAGTCGCCAGGGCGGTGACACTACTGGCGTTTACAGAGACCTGTTGCATGGTGACGGTAATAGACTCAACCCGAGTAGAAACTTTCTCTACTTCATCCTGCTGAACATCCAGACGCTTATCCATCTGGTCCGCCAGATGGGATACTTCGGCAGTCGCAATTGCAGTCTTGCTGGCCGTGCCTCCCAAAGCCTCAGCCATCAGCCGAAGCTTGGCATAACCGCCCACAAAGCGGCTGATGGGGGTTCCCGTCATCCCTTGCTGTTGAAGGGTTGAGCGGGCATTTTGCAGGTCTTCCGTCGTAACGTCCTCTTTTTTCAGTAAGGCGTCCAGCACCGGATGGGCTCCGCCACCAGAGCGACCGTTAACCAGCACCATTAAACCGGGCAAAGCTGCAGCAATTAAAAGACCTACGCCCCAGGTCGTAGGTATTGGCCCGGAAAGCATGCCAAACAACACGCCACCTAAAGCGGGTATCCCTGCAACCACCTGAATCATTTTTTGATTAGATGTTGAACTCATACGCAAATCAGCTCCACCCTGTCTGCACAGGAATTATTGTTGTAATAGTTATTGTGGTTGTTAGCTTTTTATTATTTTCGACATTCCATAATAAGGCTTGAAGAGACACCAAGACGCCCTACTTTAGTCCAAAAAAATAAGCCAGATGGCGTAAGATGGTAGCAAAATTCACTCTTTTACTGGTTGCAGCGCACAAGATTGGTATGACCTACCAGGGTTTTCACCAGTTAGCTTACACAGAGAAACAAAAGCCGCCTGAAATCAGGCGGCTCGATAAGTAACAGCGATTATCCGTTATTGAATGGCTGATGGTATTGACAGTCAGGCAGGAACAAAGCGAAGGGCAACACCGTTATTACACCAGCGTTCTCCTGTAGGTTCAGGCCCATCATTAAAGACATGCCCCTGATGACCTCCGCAGCGAACGCAATGATACTCAGTGCGCGGGTAGATCAGCTTAAAGTCGGTTTTGGTTTCGATATGACCTTCAACAATAGTGAAAAAGCTAGGCCAGCCGGTGCCACTGTCGTATTTCATCTCCGAGGTAAACAGCAACAGATCACAACCGGCACACCGGTACTCACCCTTGCGCTTTTCATCATTCAGCGGGCTGGAAAAAGCACGCTCTGTACCCTCTTCACGCAGAACATAAAACTGCATTTTATCCAGCCGCTCTTTCCACTCTTTATCACTCAGCTTAAGGGGTTTGATGGCGTGGTCAGGCTGATGACCCGCCTCAACCGCAGGAACAAACGTAAGTGCCGCGGGAAATCCAACCAGAGCCTGTAAAAAAGTACGACGTTTCATTGGGTGCTCCTGACTCAGTAAGTAACGTAAATGCTTTAGAGTCTATACGCTATCTGCCCCCAAAATGGATTCAGGCAGGAGTCGCCACTATGATTCCGAGCGTTTCCAGAAGCCCTGACTGCCACCGGCCTGCTCCGGATCAAACCAGTTCAGACTCTCATGCAGAGAGACGACTTCACCCACGATAATCAGCGAGGGCGGCTCCACCTGCTTGTCAGCAATATGCTCCGCCAGCGAGCCTAAAGTAGCAATATAGTTTTTCTGGTTACGGGTCGTACCCTGCTGGATCAGAGCCGCAGGGGTATCGGCACTTCGTCCGTGAGCGATCAGCTGACGGGTAATTTCCGGCAAGCCGACCAGTCCCATATAAAAGACCAGTGTTTGCCTTGGCACCGCCAGCTCACTCCAGGGCAGATTAGTGCTGCCATCTTTCAGGTGACCGGTCACAAAGCGTACCGACTGCGCATGATCACGATGGGTTAATGGAATACCGGCATAAGCGGCACAACCGGAAGCGGCGGTAATGCCCGGTACCACCTGAAACGGCACACGGTTCTGACTCAGGGTTTCAATCTCTTCCCCGCCACGGCCAAAGATAAACGGATCGCCACCTTTAAGACGCAGTACCCGCTTACCCTGCAACGCCAGATCAACCAGCAATTGATTAATATCGCCCTGAGGCACCGCATGATCAGAGCGGGCTTTACCAACATAGATGCGTTCAGCATCACTGCGGCAGAGATCAACAATCTCAGGAGCGACCAGACGGTCGTATAGCACCACATCCGCCTGCTGAATCAGACGCACGGCTCTCAGGGTTAGCAGCTCAGGATCACCGGGGCCACCACCGACCAGATATACCTCACCCGAGACAGCGCTGGGGTTCTGCTCAGCCGCTGTCAGATTATGCTCCAGTAACTGAGCGGCCTGATCCTCACGACCGGACAGCATCAGCTCACCAACCGCGCCTTCCAGCTGTTGCGACCAGAAACGCTCACGCAGTTTCAGCGTCGGAAAAAGAGCCTTAACCCTCTCAGAGCCCTGATGCACCAGCTTGGCCAGATGACCAAAAGAGCGCGGAATCAGAGATTCGAGGCGGGCTTTCATAATACGCGCCAGCACAGGGGCTTCACCGGTTGAGCCCACCGCAATCAACACCGGATGACGATCGATCAGATAAGGCAAAGAGACGTTAGACCATTCCGGATGTGCCGCTACATTAACCAGCCGCCCTTTGGCTTTAAGCGCAGCGGCCTGCTGTTGAAGCACTTCCCCGGTGCCTTCAGCCAGAATAACCAGCGGATATAACTCGGCCTTGGTAAACGCCTGCTCGACCGTAATTTCGGCAACCTCATATTCCTCTATCAGCTGCTGCAATCCCTGACTTAAAGGCTGTGACGCAGCAACAGCTACTTGCGCGCCCGCACGTAGCAACGCCTGCAGTTTACGCCGAGCCGTATCATCGTGACCGATAACAACGGCACCAAATTCCTGGGTATTCGCCATCAGGGGAAGCATTTTCATGGGCAGATCTCTTATACAGGGGCTACTGGGTCAGCCAAGGCTTGATCAAGACGGGACAGCGCTATTTTTATATAACCAAATAAGAGATACAAGATTTTTTTTATAACCAATTTATAGCGCTCTAAAGCAAAAACGCCCCATTAAGGGGCATTCTCAAGTCACAGCCCTGTCAAAGTTTAGTTGCTTACCTGTACAGGCTCCTGATCCTGCATCTCCTGTAACACCTGCTGCCAATGCTGATGGTAGGCCGCAGCCTTAGCCGGTAACAGGAACATCCGAACGGCAACCAAAGACAGGATGCAGGCTAAGCCGGAAGTGAGCCAGAGATTCATCTGATAAAAAATCAGAAAATAGGCTCCGGAAAAAACCAGATAGATCACGGCAATGGTGGTGGTTTCATAGCCCATGATACGGGGTGGCTTACAAAGACCATGAAAACAGTTCAACGCCGACTCCCATGAGTAAGCACGGGCAGCCAGATTAAGCTCATTCAGCGCTCTCAGATAACTGCCATTACGAAAAATCTTATAGGTCAGGCTGGAAACATAAAGCCCTGAACCAAACAGAACAGCGAAAGAGGAGATCAGGGTAATCAGGGCAAATTAGTCTCTGTCGGCGATGGAGATCAGCGTCGGCACCGGTATCAGCAGAATACATTGCTGGCACCCGGTCAGTTCCGATACCACCTGATCCCGGTTCTGATCAAAGGCATTAACCTGAGACGCCAACTGTGCTGAGCTATTTTTAACGGAACGTTCTTTTAACAATATACGCTTGGAATCCAAACCCTTTCTCCCTGACACAACCCGATCGCAAACCCGTTTTATATCAGCTTTTACTTAACAGAAAATTGATATCCCTTAATCGAATCAACCACAGCAAAAGATCTGATAAAAAAATGGCCTATGCTTTGCAGCACAGGCACGATGAAATATAACGCAGGCTACTGTTGTTTATATAGACCTGCACGAGCTAAGGCAGAATGGGTTTGATGTTTTGATTCAGCAAATGCCTCAATACGCTTATGCACATGTTCGGCAGCTTCATATTCACTGAATCCTGTTATATCAAAAGACTCGCTGCAGCGGGCAGTCAACTCTGCAAGGACTTTAGTACGGAAACCCTCATCCAGAGTTTCAAGATCTTCAGCAGTAGCCCCCCTTGCTGCCAAGCGCCGCTGACGCTCCGGCTCAGAGAGACATATCAGGAGTTCAAGATCCGGTTGGACTGCGTTTTTCAGCGCAGCATCCAGATCAACCGTTACTCCACGCGCTTTGGCATAAGCAATAGTGGATGCCGCATAACGATCCATAACCACTGTTTTACCCGAATTAAGATATTGCGCGGCCTTCTCACCTTCAGCCTGAACCGTTGCCGCATAAAACAACCCTTTTGCCGCTTCAGAATCCCCCAGTGCCGACATAACCCGGGCTCTCACCGGCTGCAGACTTTCTCCCGGTGTACGCAGAAAAATATAACCAAAATGCTTCTGCAGATTTTTAGCCAGTGTAGTTTTACCTACACCATCCAAAGCCTCAAGCACAACAAATACAGCCATCAGTTAATCCTCCTGAAAAAATGCCTGAAAATCCGTTTGCTGATTTAAATTATTTGCCAGTTTTGCCATCTCACAGTATTCACGACGGTCAAAAGAGTTACTGGCAATAACATGGGGAATAGCGGTTTCGGTCGACTCAATAAAACCAAATGTTGTTTTCTCCTGGTACAGCTCTGTCCCCTTTAACAGCATCAGCGGCCATACGGTTACTTTCGGAACCCCCTGACGCCAACACCACTTCAGCGAACGCTTAAAACTCTCCAGCGTCTGCTCCGGCAAGCCATAGATAAGAGATACTTCGAAAGGGATCGCGCGTTCATTTAACTGGCGGATTTTTTCTGCAATTGTCGCCAGATGGTTGGGACGGCGGATAATCTTCCCCTCCCGGGGGATCGCCGTTTGCAGGCCAAATTCCAGACAGACATCCATTCCCTGCAGAACATCCAGAAACTCATCGGTCAGAGTTTCAAAACGACACTGCAAAACCAACTGAGCCTTAACACCCGACTGTTTAATCATGTTCAGAATTTCGCAGGCACGCCGGGAATCACGATGAAAAATGGGATCCAGAACAGAAATCCGCCGCACATCTTTTTCTGCAAAAAGCTGTATTTCCTGAGAAAGCCGCAGATCATCCAGCCCGCGATAAACGGAGCGGTTACCGGGCTCTTTATGCTGACAAAAACTGCACTTAAACTGGCAGCCGCGCTGGGTTTCCCAACGAACAGATTCGCCCGGCGGTAGGATATGATGCAGATACGGCGATGCCAAACCTTCAAGAGAGTATTGCGCCATAAAGCCCTTATCCGGCGTCCCTGCGATATGAATACCCCACTGTTCCCGCATATCACCTTTAGCCAGGGCCACCATCGCTTTTTCACCATATCCCCGAACAAAAAAATCGACATAAGGATAACTGCGTTCCAAAGAGCTCTTGGCCGCATAGGAGATCTGGGGGCCACCCAGCACTATGCTGGCAGATGTACGACTGTGCACCTGTTCCGTGAAACGCAGCACCTCCTCTTCATTCCAGACATAAGCACCAATACCCAGCAGGCAATGAAAACCATCAGCCTCGATAGCCTTAACCGCGTTAATAATGCGTGATTCAACCTCATCAC
>NZ_CEYNZH010000073.1:0-14164 GCF_982874595.1 Oceanospirillum sp.
TTTTATTATTTCAATGAACATCACGGACTAGCCTTACATAAACATCATTGAATCTTTTTAATTTTAATTTTGGCCCGGGCTTCCCATACCAGGTAGTTGTCTTATAGAAATAAGGGGGAGAATTTCTGCTGTAGAAAACCGATTCTATATAAGGGGTGTTAATATACCCTGTTTTAAAATCAACAGTCTTAATTTCACCGACTTTGAAATCAATCTCACTTGTTAAGTAGTGACCTGGATATGTAGAAAATATTGGATCACTTAAAGCCCATTTAGATAGCTCTATTGAGTTTAGGCTTTCAAAATACTGCTTCTTCTCGCATTTTCCATTTGCTGCTATGGAGTCACAATGAATTAAACTTTTAAGTTCTTCGCTTGTTGGTAGCCGCCAATCGCTATATCCAGCATATCCCTCTCTGTTGAATTTATTAACTTCATCATTCAACTTTTTAATACTTGCAAAGCTATTTTTTATATTATTTCTAACTATACAGGGTAAATTTATTATTGTTTCTTCTCCAAGACTACAGCGCATCCATTGAAGGTTTCTATTTGTATCAATAACTGTTGAGTTATTCAGGGATTTATATCGGTCATTTCTAGCAAAAATATCTAAATCTTCGTGAATCACATAAGTCAGAGAGATGTCACCATTCATTTCACGAACACAACTAACAAACTCTTTTTCTAAACCATTGCATCGGAGAATCTTGATACGTATTGTATCACGCCCAAGCCAGTCTTTTACTCTTCCATTGTAAACTTCCCAACAACGAGATTCTGTTGCAACCCCAATTGTTCTACCAGTTTCTACACATAACAAAGTGTCTCCACCTTTTGTTCTTTTTACCTTATAATACCCTGCTCTTTTTATCCCTTTATTTCCATCAACATAAATTAGCTTATTATTCGGCAGAAATATATAGGCTTCGTTAGTATCAGTGCTATGTACACTTTTTTTGACCAAGTATTCGGAAGCTTTCTTTGAATCGAGCCGTGATATAGAAGTGGTTGAACAGCCTGATAAAAATATTGATATGATTAAAAAAACTCTAAACATCCCTGTTCCTTTCGACTAGTTCGTTTTATTTTTACCAGTGATTATTAATATTGCCAAATCGAAACAATTTAACTTTTTTACCGATGCACTTCAAGTTTCGAACCCTCTGACGGATACAGGTTGCAACAAGAGTATTCCCGAACTTTAGACATTTTCATGTCTTAATCGGGCCAGAAGGCGGCTTTCAGAGATTTCTTGGCTTCAACTTTGATGCAGATGGTAAAACGACTCCCGGAAGGAGCCGTTTTCAAGACCGCGAATGCAATGCAGTATAATCAGAAGGCAAAAAGAACGAACAAGGAAGGGGTGAAAAAGGGAGATTCAGCACCCGCAACTTTCTCATCAATCCCCATATACATCTGAACAGAACCACCCGCTACAAAATGGCTTGCCAGTGTGCGCTCATAACCCACAGCACCCAGAATGCCAACGCTGCTGTCGTTTTTACCATCCCAATAGGAGCCACCACCTTCTACAAAAACGCCCTGATGATAACGGTCGATATACTTTTTATAGGTCACATCAATAATGCTCATATCCGTGCCCGTTGAATAGCCGGCACGCACAGCGGTGCTCTTACTCAGAGACCCCTGCCAGTACAAGTTAAACATACCGTCGTACATGTTTTTATCGATCTGACGCACAATATCAGTACTGATACTGTGGGACATAGCCTGAACTGAAGTCGGTACAAGAATAGAAGATGCCAGAGCAACAGCTGCGATTGTCTTTTTCATGCAATAAAATCCTTTTGATTAACTTTTTATTAAAACGGTTTCGATCACCGGCGAGAAAACAATTAATTTTATCGATTCCTATCGCAGCTGCACAAAAAAAAC
This sequence comes from Oceanospirillum sp., assembly GCF_982874595.1. Classification (NCBI taxonomy): domain Bacteria; kingdom Pseudomonadati; phylum Pseudomonadota; class Gammaproteobacteria; order Oceanospirillales; family Oceanospirillaceae; genus Oceanospirillum; species Oceanospirillum sp. The sequence continues at coordinate 1,900 of NZ_CEYNZH010000073.1, forward strand.
TGAGACTCAGTTCACAAAAAAACAAAACATCATCCAGACTGCCTAAAACGCACTATTCAGGTGCATTTTTATGTACTTTTTTCTGTCTCTCCCAGCCTAAAATCACGACCACCCCATCATAAATCTGACCAAAAACGACAAGATCATGGCCTGGTTCTGCCCGAAAAACCCTATCCGGCCGCTCAGGGTGTGGCTTTGCCCAAGATTTAATAGCGACCACAAGCGCCCCTGCTCATTGGATGTAAGCGATATACTCCTTTATTGTTGATAAAATGCGGAGACACCTCAGTCATCCGAAACAGGAACCCGATAACAATAATGGATAAGACGATGCGCACAAACATACCCATGCCCGATAATGTCGATCTTCAGCGGCGAACAACACTAAAAAAACTCTCTGTTTTAGCGGCCCTTTCAGTCTCTCCCGGAATCGCCTTAGCAGCGGTAAGAACCGAAGCTTACGACGATGATGTTTATAAAGTTCTGCTTAAAGTCAGCGGCTGGATAACCGGTTTCTCGACCCGCTACCGGGATCTTTTTAACCCCAACGCCATGCTGCTGCCGGGTAACCTCAGCTATCTGCAACTGATGAGGGATATTACAACCCTGCTTATTTTGTCTGATCGCCGTCATAAAAAAGCATTACTTCGGGCGGCTAACGCTTTTCAGCAGACGAATGAAAAACCGGATGATGATTTCTATCAATCCGAAGCACACGTTTTTACCCCCCTGCTACGCGCCTGGTACCTGAGCCAGGTGGAGCTTCCACCGGATGTATTAACCCATCCTGACGTACAGCGTATCTGTGGCAACCTCAGAGGGCATACCGATCCGACACCACTTCTGAATGATCAGGGCAAGCTGATCGGCCAGATCAGTTATGACGAAGCACTCACATGGCAGGCCTGCACCTTTACCAAACCATCCGCCACTTGTGGAGGCCCCTTTGGCTACTGGCAGGACCCACCACCGGATCATAAAGCTAAAGCAAACCGCCAAACAACGGCCATTCCCCCATCCGACAGCAAGCAGAATGCCTGAGGCCTAAATAATGATTCCAACTTATTCTGAAGAGATTCTGTCTCAGGAAAACAACCCATCTGAACACATTGAAGCGGATGTTATTATCGTGGGAGCCGGTGTTGTTGGCGGCCTGATGGCCTGGCGCTTATCTCAGCAGGGACTTAACGTCGCCATTCTTGAAGCCGGTGCAGAGGTAGACCGGGTGAAAGCGATTGAACGCTACAAAAACGATCTGCAGAAAGATGCCAATTCTCCCTACACAATGATGCCCTGGGCTCCCATTCCGGAAGACAGCGATCCGCTCAGCTACTACGTACAGCCCAAACTGCCCAAGGACAAACATGCCCCTCAGGAGCCTAAAAAGCAGGTCGCCTTTGATGGCTACTTTATGCGGCTGGTCGGCGGCACCTCCTGGCACTGGACCGGCCATGCCGAGCGTCTGTTCCCGAACGATTTCCGCATGAAGGATGCCTACGGCGTGGGTAAAAACTGGCCAATTCGTTATGAGGATATCGAACCTTATTATCGCGAGGTTGAAGATGCCTGGGGTGTCGCCGGTGGCCCGGACTGCATCGCACCGTCACCGGATATTAAATATCCGATGCCGGAAGTCCCCCGCTCCTACTCCGACAAAGTGATCGGCAATGAGGTCGCAGAGAACGATCTGGGGCCGGACAGCCAACCCCTTCCCCACTGCCGTAACTCCATTCCCCGCGATGGCCGCCCGCAATGCTGTGGTAACTCAAGCTGCCTGCCAATCTGCCCGATTGGGGCGAAATACGACGCCAGTGTACATGTTGAGAAAGCCAAAAAACTTGGCACACGGGTGCTGTCTAACCGGGTTGCTTATCAGGTAGCGGTTGATCATCAGGGAGACATTTCCGGTATCTACTACCGTAACTTTGATGCAGATCCAGAGAAGGGCCCAGTAGGACTTGCAACCGGTACCACCTATATTCTCGCGGCCCATGCGGTTGAAACCGCACGCCTGATGCTGCTGTCCGGTGGTCGGCATAACGTCCCAGAGACCGGCCTGGCCAACGCATCCGATCAGGTAGGCCGGAATCTGATGGGCTTCGCCAATATCAACTCCATCGGTTACACGCCGGAAGATAAACCCCTTTACCCTTATCGTGGCCCGGTCTCAGCTACCGGTGCGTTTGGTCAATGGCGTGATGGCGCATTCCGTAAAGACTACGCCTCAATCGCTCCCTTTATCCTGAACTCAGCATTCAAATTTGGTATCGGCCCACTCAATCAGGCCGAAGAAGGCATTAAACAAGGCCTCTGGGGCCCTGAGCTGCTTAATTACGTTAACAAGCGAACAGCCCACCAGCTGAACCTGCACAGCACGATTGAGATGCTGCCAATTCCGGAGAACCGGGTAACTATTCCCAAGGACCGTCAAGCTCCGGATTACATCGAAGACAGTATTGGCCTGCCAAGGCCTGTGGTGAATTTTCAACTGGATGATTACACCCTAGAGGGATGCCGCAAGGCCTGGAGCTGGCACCTTAAAGTCTTTGATGCCATCGGTGTCAGGACGGTTCTGGATACCCCAATGCCGGCAGATACCGACAAAAACTGGGAGGCTTTTGTGAAAGGCGAATTTAACGATCCGGCCAAGCCTAAGCAGAACTATCAGTTGAGCCTGACCTCCGGGGACGCAGTGATCGCCGGTACGGTTTGCATGGGGGATGATCCGAAAACAGCCGTCGTTAACGCTCACTGTCAGAGCTTTGACCACGACAACCTGTATGTCGTCGGCACCGCGAATTACTGCTCTGTGGGCAGCGCATCGCCCTCATTAACGGCTGCAGCTTTAGGGCTGAGAACCGCAGATCATATAGCAAAACAGGTTTTTAACAGAGAAACCGTCACGCAGGTCTCAGAGATTAAAACAAAAAGTATTCAGGGAGCGCAGCAGGCATGACACACCATTCAGACCAACCACAGCATTCACCCAAGCCTCACAAGACAGACGCACCACACCTACCCCGCCGCACCCTGCTTAAAGGGATGGGGTTAACGGCACTCGGTAGTATGGCCGGATTAGGCATTGGCTGCGCACTACCCGGCATACGTCGTGACGTCTCTGAAGGTGAACCCCTGATCAACCCTACCGAGCGGTCAGCAGATAATGGCCTGCTTAACGTTACGATCAAAGCACAATACGGTCAGTACCGTCTTGCCGGTAGGGATGTGATGTTGCGCTGCTACGATGGCAAACCGATCGGCAACACACTACGGGTAAAAGCAGGCGACACGCTGCGCCTGACACTGGAAAATCATCTGCCCTATGATCCGCTACAGGAACTGTGTACCGCAGTCCCCACGGTGGAAGACAATACACCCAGAGGCTTTAACGTTACCAACATGCATGTTCATGGGTTACATGTGTCACCGCAGAGTCCTTCCGATAATATTCTGCTGCTGGTCGGTTATAAACAAACAGAACATTATCGATATGAGATTCCCGCCAACCACCCACCGGGCACTTACTTCTATCACGCCCACTTTCATGGCTCCGTTGCTCTGCAGGTTGCCAGCGGCATGGCGGGCGCCCTGATTATTGAGGGGCCGGTGGATGAGATTCCGGAGATACGGGCCGCCAAAGAACAGGTACTTTGCTTTCAGACACCCCGAGTGAACTCAGCCGGTGTCTGCGAAGACTACGAAGTGCTTAACCAGCCGGGTGATACCCTGATCAACGGCCAGCTGAAGCCTGTTATTCGTCTAAAGCCCGGTGAAGTTCAGCGCTGGCGGCTGGTCAATGCCAGCCATATGGACAATATGCGTTTTGGCATTCAAGGGTACGAATTCACCGCCCTCTGCTTTGACGGTAACCCCCTGCTTTATAGCAAGGTGATGACGAAGGCCGTGCTGATTCCCGGTAACCGGGCGGATATCCTGATCAAAGCCTCGACCGACGCAGACAAGATCGGAAAGCGCTACCCCATCCTGCGGGATGTTGAACAGGATAATACCGCTCCGGAAAATATTATTGCCTGGCTGGAAGTGACGGAGGATCCTACCGAGGATATGCCGCTGTTCTCTGGCCCCCTGCCAAGACCTGCTGAACTTGAAGATATCACCGCAGAGGAGGTTACCTTTGGTCGCCGGCTTGAGTTTGGGATGTCCGGTGATCCCAAAGGACGTAAATATACGGTCAATGGGCAACCCTTTTCCTGCGAAGATGCCTGGCAGATTCCGTTAAATGCGATTGAAGAATGGGAGGTCTATAACCACACCGCTGAATCTCACCCGTTCCATATCCACGTGAATCCCTTCCAGATGATCTCAGGGGGAGATGTTGACCCCGGCACCTGGCTGGATACCGTAAACCTGAAGCCTTTTGAACGCATCAAATTCCGTACCCGTTTCCTTAACTACACCGGTACCTTTGTCTTCCACTGCCACAACCTGACCCACGAGGATCTGGGCATGATGCAGGCGGTAAACGTCTACAAAGACAACCGGACAGCAGGTTAAAGGCATCATCGGACCACCCGGTATAAAGAGTCGGCCTAAAAAGCCGGCTCTTTATGAGCCATTCCATCATCATTAAGTATTGTTTTCTAATACTTGCGTACTACCCTGTAATTATTTGACGAATTTTAAATGTATGATTAAAATTCCGTTCAATATATATGGGGATATGACTATGTTCTGGAATAAAAAAAACAAAGCCACAGACAGTCAGAAGAACGTTGAGTCGCCCGTCAACGTTATCCATATCAGTCAGAGCCAGATTAACGCCTCAGCCCTCAGTAAGCTGACATTCAGTAATGACCGTTGCGCCGTTGTCATCGCCTTTATCTCTCCATGGCTCCCCTTTGAGCAAACGGCCCGTCAGCTAAAACAGGCAGCCCCTTTTGCCGACCAGTTTATCGCTATTATGACCGCCGGAGAGCTAAGCTCCTGCAATCAGAACTTCTATCACCGTGCTGAAGGCCAATGGGACAATATCGTACTGCAGAGCTTCAGCCACGAGCTGTTTGAAGCCGTTGAGCTGCGTAGTGTTAACCTGCATTGCGGTGATATTAAGCGCGGACAGATTGAACTGAATGAACAAGAGCGCACCCAGCGCATCCAACAGGAGATACAACGTATCAGCCTGCCTTTTGATGTTCGCTCACAGGACACTCTGGCCCTGACCTTTTTTGATGGCCTGACCGCCAGCGAAAACTTCTTTATGCAAGCGCTTTATGCCAGTAACAGGTTGCCCTGTTACTTTGTGGGTGGCTCGGCAGGGGGCAAGCTGGATTTTCAGCAGGCCGCCATTTTTGATGGCGAGCAGATCCTGGAGGGTAAAGCGCTGGTCCTGTTCTGCAAACTAAAGCCCCAGGTCCGGTATGGCATTTTCAAAAGTCATAACTTCCAGAAAACCGGCACCCACTTCACCATTATTGAAGCCGATGCCCACACCCGTACCGTTCAGTCGGTGATGCGCGACGGCGAAAACCGTGCCATCTCGCTGGTGGATGCCCTGTGTGATCATTTCCGCTGTGGCCCGTCAGACCTGGACAGCCACCTTGTAGGACACTCTTTTGGTGTTGAGATCGGCGGTGAGCTGTTTGTGCGTTCGGTAGCGGGTATCGATCAGGCCACCGGTATTATCTCTTTCTTCTGTGACCTGCACTTTGGCGATACCCTGCATCTGGTTAAAGCCAACAGCTTTGCCGGACAGACCGATCAGGAATACCGCAAATTTGCCCAAAACAAGCCCCAGCCGGTGGCCATGCTGGCAAACGACTGCATTCTTCGACGCCTGAACAATGCCTCCGAGCTGGATAAGGTGTCGACGTTCAGTCAGATCCCCGCCGCAGGATTTTCTACCTTTGGAGAGCTGCTGGGTGTCCATATGAACCAGACGCTGACAGCGATTTTTTTCTACCAGCCAAAGCAGAATGACCGCTTTAACGACGAATACGCAGATAACTTTCCTCAGTACTACAGCCATTTCCGTATGTACTTTATGGAATCCCGGCTTAACAGCCTGCGCCAGATTAACCAGCTGCAGGCAACCCTGATCGACCGCATGGCCGAGTACAAACCCCTGGTGAACTCCATCATGGGAGGTTTTGACTCTCTGCAAAGCTATACCGAGACCTCCCGGGAGGTGTTGGGTGATGTTCAGCAGCGCTTTAACCATTTCAACACCCTGATTCGAGAGCAGGAATCTGACCGGGTTCAACTACGCTCTGACGTGGATATTCTGCAAAACAACGCCGATGAGGTGATGTCAGTACTGAATGTGATCTCTAATATCGCGGATCAAACCAGCCTGCTGGCACTGAACGCCGCGATTGAAGCAGCCCGTGCCGGAGATGCCGGACGGGGCTTTGCCGTGGTCGCCGACGAGGTGCGCAATCTGTCTCAGAATACTCAGAAAAGTGTCGACGAGACCGGTCAAACCATCAGCAATGTCTCCGGCTCGATTATCAGCATTAAAGGTACGATTGACCGAACCAGCCAATTTGTTGAGGAGATCGCCTCAGGCTCAGCCGAGTTAAGTGAGGACATCAACAGCATGGTCGCTTCCTCTACCCGTACCGGAGCCGAAGTAAGCACCAATATCCAGCATATGAACGATCTCGCATCGCGCCTGGAAGAGATCGATCAGGAGGTCGAAGCGATCCACCACCTGAAGACGCTTAGTGAGTACTGATACGTACATCAACCCACAGATAACCCTCGTTGTGATGCCGGAAACCTGACAGACCGGCACGCTGTTATAAAAAAACCGAAGCCTGAACTTCGGTTTTTTTCAATCTCAATGTGGCGCGGCTGTCTGATCCAAAGGCTGAATCTCCGGCTGGTGCTCTTTATCGCCCAATTCAGAGATCACCATGGCCACAACAATACAGGTTGCCCCGATAACACCCATAACTCCTAGGTGTTCGCTGAGTACAATCCAGGCAGTGATGTGAGCAAAAATCGGCTCCAGTGCAAAAACCAGAGCGACCTTGTGCGGTGGCAACAGTTTCTGGCAGGCTGATTGCGCCCAAACGGCATAAGCGGTACCCAAGGTAGAAGCCACGACAATCGCCAGAATCACAACAGGCTTACTGAATAGCTCCATACCTGTTACCGGTGCACTGCCGGAGTAATAAAATATCGGATGATCACCCACTGCCGCACCGACCACGCTATACAGCGAAACCGCCAGCAATTGGATAATACTCAACGTGATAACCGGCATACCACTAACCCAGCGCCCGGTCAGTACGATATGGGCCGCAAAGCCAAAGGCACAGATCAGAACCAGAAGATCGCCCTTGTTAAAGACATAGGCAGAACCGCCCATCGTCAGCAAATAAAGTCCGATCGTTGCCAGAATAACCCCCAGTCCGACCATCAGGCGTACCTTCTGACGAAAAATCAGAAACCCCAGCACCGGCACTAAAGGCACACTCAACGCAGTAATAAAGCCCGCGTTAGATACCGATGTAAAACGAAGCCCTTCAGTCTGTGCGTAGAACCCAATAAAAAGCATCACCCCCAGAACTGGGGACGTCAGCAGCAGTTTCTTTAGCTGATCCCGGCGAACCCTCTCTTTACTGAAATACAGCAAAGGCAACAGGGCAAGTGCCGCAATCGCAAAACGGATCGCATTAAAGGTGTGCGTGGGGACCTCGGCGACCGCTAAGTCGATCAGTACAAACTCGGTTCCCCAGATCAAACTGATCATAAAGACCAGAAAAAAAGCCACTCTTGGCGAACGTATTGTCATTATTGTCTTCCTTATTAAATGAGCTCTTGCAGCTCATGGCTTCTGTTACGCAGCACCGCAAACACGCTGACTTGAACGGATAAAACAGTGTTACTCAGAAAAACAGTGCCACGACAGATAGGCACGGTCTTAGTGTTGCGTTAAGCCTTTTTGAGTTATTGCAGAAGGACATTGTGCCCTCCCGTGATGAAACCCTTGAACCCGAAAAACCCCCGATCCGTTGCCGGAACAGGGGCTTGTGCTTACATAATGTTGCCGGGTTAAGAGCTGGCGTAACCGCCTCAGCGAGGCATGGCAGTGAGTTACGCGCCCGGTATTCCCGCTATCCTGTCATCAGGCGAGCCAGAACCCCAGAATGATAAAGCTGATAAAGGACAACACGGCACCGATCACGGTATAAGGGATCTGGGTAATCGCGTGCTGCATAGGGGTACAGCCAGAACCCTGTGCAGAAAGAACGGTAGAGTCGCTGAAGAAACAAGCGTGGCTACCAAAGGCAGATGAAGACAACAGAGCTCCCACCACCAAAGCCATATTCACATCCATCGTCATCGCCATAGGCACAACAATCGGCAGTGTAATGATATACACACCCCAGCTGGAACCCGTGGAGAACACGACCGCTGCCATCGCGGCAAAGATCAGTGCGGGCATCATCTCCGGTGTCAGAATCGGTGTCAGCGCCTCAATAATGTAGGTGGTCATACCCAGCTGATCATTTACCTCTTTCAGCATAAAACCGGCACAGACAGTGGCGATCGGATGCAACATGACCCGAAAACCGTCCACCATAGATTCAACCAGCTGCGTGAAGTTCAACAGATTCTGCCAGTAATAAAGCACGATGGTGAAGGTAGCCGCCACCAGCGCTCCCAATAACAGGTCGATATCGTAATAAACGCTGGCTGCAACCAGAACCGCCATCGGTGCCAGAAAGTTAAACAGGCCCACGATCGGCTTAACAGCTTTTACATGGGAGATATCAAAACCATCCTGCTCAATTCCCTCAGGAATCGGCTGCCCCTGCTGAGCGCGGGCTTCGGCATCTTTCATTGCGCCAAGATCACCCAATAGGCCGGAGGCGACCAGGAACACCACCAACAGCGCGATCCAGCCGTAAGCCATGTACGGAATCGCTTCCATATACAGAGACATGCCCTTGCCGGCATCAGCGGCTCCGTTTTCTTCCAGAAGGGCTGCAAAATAAACCGCCCAGGTAGAGATAGGCACCAGAATACAGACAGGAGCAGCGGTGGAATCCACCAGAAAGGCCAGTTTTTCGCGGGAGATTTTGTAGCGATCCGTCAGGCTCTTCATCGAAGAAGAAACTGCCAGCGAGTTCAGATAGTCATCAATAAAGACCAGAATCCCCAGAGTCACCGTAGTCAGCATGGTACCGCGCTTACTCTTAACCCGCTGGGCCAGCATATCGCCAAAACTGAGTACAGCACCGCCCCGTTCAAGAATATTGATCAGGCCACCCATCATGCCGCAAACCAGCACGATCCAGGCAATGGTCTCATCCATGACTACATTCATGGAGACTTCACCCAGACTACTAAAGACACTGACAGGATCAAGCAGCAGAAGCCCGGCAACAATACCGGCAAAAAGAGCTTCAAGGGCTTTGCGGCTGACCGCCGCAACAACGAGGATAAAACAGACGGGAAGAACACTGTAAAAACCGTAACTCTCGCCTTCAGCATGCAAAGTTGAAAGGTAAGCAAAACCGGCGAAGATCAGACCATAAAACAGAATCCAGATCGTTGGGGCTCGCTGCATCCCCATGCCTGACGCTTCTCGATCCATAATAGGATGAACAATTTCACTACTCATAAATGTACCTGTTTATATTTCTTATACCCTGCGATCAGGAGATCCTTCCTGTCTCAGGTGGTGTTGTGCTGTTCTTGTTGTACGATCTCTTCGGTTTGTTCAACGGCTTGTTCTTATTAAAAAATGCTTCACTCGCCTCAAACCAACCTATCAATCGATAGATACAAAACGCAGTAAGCCACCGCAGGCCTGCTCCCTGCCCACGACATTCATTATTAGTATTAAAAAAACATCTCCCACAGAAGGCTGTAGGGTCGGGAGATATTGACGCTCTGCAAGCGGATGCCTGAAGCATCCACTTTTCCATTCGTTTGTCCGATCACGCCGGTGAGATACCGCGTGTAGCTCGCAGATTAAATACCCAGTTTGTCACGCAGGTTGTAATATGCCGCGCCCATTGCAGTGTAAGGAACCCGGAATAATCGACCACCGGGGAACGGGTACTGAGGCAGGTTAGCCAGCACATCGTAACGCTCGGCCTGACCCTGAATCGCATCCGCCAGTACACGGCCTGCCAGGTGAGAACTGGTGACACCATGGCCGCTGTAACCTTGTGCGTAGTAGATGTTGCTGCCGATACGACCGAACTGAGGCAGACGCATCAGCGTCAGCAGGAAGTTACCGGTCCAGGCGTAATCCACCTTCACATTTTTCAGTTCCGGGAAGGTCTTCAGCATCTTAGGTACGATCAGGGACTCGATCTTATCCGGCTCACGGGCACCATAAGTCACACCACCACCGTAGATCAGACGGCCATCACCGGACAGACGGTAGTAATCCAGCAGGTAGTTGCAGTCTTCCACGCAGTTGTCTTTTGGCAGCAGCGCTTTCTGCTGGGCTTCGGTCAGAGGTTCAGTGGTGATCACCTGAGTACCACAAGGCATCGCTTTCTGTTCCAGCTTAGGAATCAGACCGCCCAGATAAGCGTTACCCGCTACGATCACGTACTTAGCGTTTACACAGCCGCGTGCGGTGTGGACCTTAGCGGTTTCACCCTCTTCTACTCGGGTTACCGCAGAAGCCTCATAGATAGTACCGCCCAGAGATTCAAACGCTGCAGCTTCGCCCAGCACCAGATTCAGCGGATGGAAGTGACCGCCGGATTTATCCAGCAGACCACCCGGATAGCGGGTGGTACCCACATGATCCTGAATGGAGTTCGCATCCAGCATCTCCAGCTGGGTATGGCCATGCTGTTCCCAGAGAGCTTTTTTGCCTTCCAGCTCTTTCAGCTGTTTGCTGTTACAGGCGGCGAAAATACCGCCATCTTTCAGATCACAGTCGATATTGTACTTTTTCACAAAGCCGCGAATGATCTCGCCGCCTTCAAAGGCCATTTTGCCCATCTCATCGCCGGTCTTTTTACCGTAATGACGGGAGATAAAATCCATATCCCGGCTATAGCTGTGTACGATCTGGCCACCATTACGGCCCGAAGCACCAAAACCGATACGGCTGGCTTCCAGCACGACAACATTAAAACCACGCTCGGCCAGATGCAGAGCACTGGACAGGCCGGTAAAGCCTGCACCGATGACGCAGATATCAGCACTGACTTCGCCCAATAGCTCAGGGCGCAGGGATTTATCATTTGCCGAAGCGGCATAGTAAGAAGTGGTATGAGAAGGTGCGGTCATATTAAGTGACTCCGGCATTCACTCCCATAGGAGTGGTCGTCTAAAAAGTATCTCTTCTTTCGTGAAGCAAGCCACTGATAGCTCGTATCAGCCGTTACCCTGTCTTCACGGAATCTTATTTGTCGCTAAAGATACGCGCAGCGACCTTTCATCAGATATACCCACCAGGAGGTAATTTGTGATCACACAACAACAGAGCTCCAACTCGCCAGAAAAGCCCCCGAAAAAGAAACAGACCCTCATCTGCCTCGCTACCCGTTAAAAACTGCTCCCGATAGGATCACAAACTGTAGTAATCTTGCCTGCTTTACAGGTTAGGGTTATCCCGTTCTGAGGACTTACAACATGCCAAAGGCAAGTGAAATCAAAAAAAATGCAGCCGTTGAACTGGACGGCAACGTCTGGATTATCCGTGACATCGAACGCTCTGTTCCCCAAGGCCGGGCCGGTGGCAGCATCTACCGTATGCGGATGTACGACGTCGTAACCGGTGCCAAGCGCGACGAATCCTTTAAAGACTCGGACATGCTGAATCTGGCAGACCTGTTCCGTCGTCCATCCACGCTGTCTTACATTGATGGCGAAGAATACGTATTCATGGATAACGAGGACTACACCTCCTATAACCTGCGTAAAGACGCCATCGCTGATGAAGTGGGCTTTATCACTGAAGAGACTCAGGGTATCCACGTTCTGCTGGTGAATGACAATCCGGTTGCGATTGAACTGCCAACCACGGTTGAGCTGGTGATCGCAGAGACAGATCCGTCTATTAAAGGTCAGTCAGCCACCTCCCGCACCAAGCCTGCAACAATGAGTACCGGTCTTGTGGTACAGGTGCCGGAACATATCTCGGCGGGTGATCGCATTAAAGTTAACGTCGAAGAGCGTAAGTTCAGCGGACGTGCTTAATCGCAAATGCTGAAACAAGGCGGAGCGGCAGCTCTGCTAAAAACGCCCTGATCTCATTCAACGGGATGAAGTGACCCCATAAAGTTGGACACTTTATTTATCCGGCTGCCATGGCCTGAGT
>NZ_CEYNZH010000074.1:0-12336 GCF_982874595.1 Oceanospirillum sp.
ACCTGTGACCCCCAGCTTGTAAGGCTGGTGCTCTCCCGGCTGAGCTAACCACCCAACGCAGCGATGAAATTGGCGGACCGGACGGGACTCGAACCCGCGACCCCCGGCGTGACAGGCCGGTATTCTAACCAACTGAACTACCGGTCCGCATATCATCAACAAGTTTCGGATACCAATTAAATTGGTGGGTGGTACAGGGATCGAACCTGTGACCCCCAGCTTGTAAGGCTGGTGCTCTCCCGGCTGAGCTAACCACCCCCGGAACTTGTGGCGCAAATTATAGGGAAATATCAAACCCTGTCAAATACTTTTTAAAAAAAATTTAAATTATTTTTCAGTCAGTTAGGTCACCACATCAATAAGAAAAACTGCCGAATCAACAACCTCTGCTGTAAGAATCAATAGAAATATTCAAAACGAATACAACAACAACGGCTCAACACTGTTCTGAATACCGCTCAAATACAGTAAAACGATCAACAAACCGAAAAGGGTCTATGCAAAGGTTTCGATCCACCCGCCCGGAAGCCGATAAACAACCACACAAGCAAATGCCCTATCCATCTATCAACAACAGCTCTGCATCTCATACCATGCCTACCTTTCGGCCGAAAGAGCCATAAAAGCCCGATAATTTGCAGGGTCATAATTTAACGACCCAGATCAACAAACCCCTATCAGCATTAGGTTTTTACAACTTTCGGCTATGCCATCCCTATCTATTTGCTGTTAAAATCCCCTCGCCTGGAAGATTCGCTAGAGGAAGCGTTGAACTCAGGTATGACGCAAATATGTCTGGTTTTGCAGAACAACCCTATGCCCACGGTACGGTGCGGCGGATTGTCGCGCATCCCTTGATATGCGTCATTGCCAAAAAAGCCGTAGTCCAAGAGACTTCGGCTGGATTCCTTCACTTAAACTCGCTGTTAATGGGAACCTGACATGAGCACAGCAACTGAACAACCGACCTACAATTACAAGGTGGTCCGGCAGTTCGCCATCATGACAGTAGTTTGGGGTATCGTCGGCATGACCGTCGGTGTCCTGATTGCTGCTCAGTTGGTATGGCCGGCACTTAACTTTGATACTGCTTGGTTGAGCTTTGGTCGTCTTCGTCCACTGCACACTAACGCGGTAATTTTCGCCTTCGGTGGTAGCGCACTATTCGCCACTTCATACTACGTCGTACAGCGTACCTGTCAGGTTCGTCTGTTCTCCGACGCTCTGGCTTCCTTCACCTTCTGGGGTTGGCAGCTGGTTATCGTATTGGCGGCAATTACACTTCCTCTGGGTCTGACAAGCTCTAAAGAGTACGCAGAACTGGAATGGCCAATCGATATTCTGATCGCCGTGGTCTGGGTTGCTTACGCAATCAACTTCCTGGCGACAGTTAAAATTCGTAAAACCTCCCACATTTATGTGGCAAACTGGTTCTACGCAGCTTTCATCATTACTGTTGCTATTCTGCACATCGTAAACAGCGCGGCACTGCCAGTAAGCTTCACTAAGTCTTACTCTGCATACTCCGGTGCAATCGATGCGATGGCTCAGTGGTGGTACGGCCACAATGCTGTTGGTTTCTTCCTGACGGCTGGTTTCTTAGGCATGATGTACTACTTCGTTCCTAAGCAAGCAGAGCGTCCGGTATATTCCTACCGCCTGTCTATTGTTCACTTCTGGGCACTGATCTGTACCTATATGTGGGCCGGTCCTCACCACCTGCACTATACAGCTCTGCCAGACTGGACTCAGTCTCTGGGTATGGTTATGTCTCTGATCCTGCTGGCTCCATCCTGGGGTGGTATGATCAACGGTATGATGACGCTGTCCGGTGCGTGGCACAAACTGCGTAACGATCCTATCCTGCGCTTCCTGGTTGTATCTCTGTCTTTCTACGGTATGTCTACCTTCGAAGGTCCGATGATGGCAATCAAGACAGTGAACGCACTGTCTCACTACACTGACTGGACTATCGGCCACGTACACGCTGGCGCCCTGGGCTGGGTAGCGATGATCTCTATCGGTGCTATTTACCACCTGATTCCTCGCCTGTTTGACAAAGAACAGATGCACAGCGTTAACCTGATTAACGTTCACTTCTGGCTGGCGACTATCGGTACTGTTCTTTATATCGCATCTATGTGGGTTAACGGCATCCTGCAGGGTCTGATGTGGCGTGCGGTTAACGCAGACGGCACCCTGACCTACAGCTTCGTTGAAGCACTGGAAGCAAGTCACCCAGGCTTCCTGGTTCGCTGGTTGGGCGGCGTGTTCTGGGTAACCGGTATGCTGCTGATGGCTTATAACGTCTGGAAGACTGTACGCAGCACTGAAGCCAAGCCTGTTGCACAGACAGCCTGATGCCAAGGTAAGGAACGATAGACATGAAACACGAAAATATTGAAAAGAACGTTGGCTTGATGATCGTACTGATTCTGGTAGCGGTCAGCTTTGGTGGCCTCGCCGAAATCGTGCCCCTGTTCTTCCAAAAGCAAACAACCCAACCCGTTGAGGGTCTGAAACCTCTGACCGCTCTGCAGGTTGAAGGTCGTGACGTGTACATCCGTGAAGGCTGTAACGTATGTCACTCTCAGATGATTCGTCCGTTCCGTGCGGAAACCGAGCGCTATGGTCACTACTCCGTAGCGGGTGAGTCTGTATATGACCACCCGTTCCTATGGGGCTCTAAGCGTACCGGTCCAGATCTGGCCCGTGTGGGTGGTCGTTACTCTGACGACTGGCACCGTGCTCACCTGTACAACCCGCGCGACGTAGTACCTGAGTCTAAAATGCCGTCTTACCCTTGGCTGTTCAGCAACAAGCTGGATGGTCGCCTGACTGCCAAGAAGCTTGAAACTCTGCGCACTCTGGGTGTTCCGTACACCGATGAAGATATCGCAAGCGCTAAAGCTGATGTTCAAGGTAAGACTGAAATTGAAGCACTGGTATCTTATCTGCAGCAGCTGGGTACTGTGCTGAAAGACAAACGGTAAGGGTTTATGGATATCAATGACTTACGCGGCGTTTCAACCATTTTTGTAATGGTTGGCTTTATCGGCCTGGTTATCTGGGCTTACAGCAAGCGTCAGAAGAGCAGCTTTGATGAAGCGGCAAATCTGCCTTTCGCCGACGAAGATACCCATAACTCGGGCAAATCAAAATTGGAGAATAAAGACCATGACTAGCTTTTGGAGCGCATGGATCATTGTTATCACTCTGGGTGTGATTGCAGGCTGCTGGTGGGTTCTGTTTGCCAACCGTGTCTCTGCCCCTAAGAGTGGTGATGTGAAGACTATGGGTCATAGCTTCGATGGAATCGAAGAGTATGACAACCCGATGCCACGCTGGTGGTTCATCATGTTCATCGCAACCATCATCTTCAGCTTGGTATACCTGGCGCTATACCCTGGTCTGGGTACCTTCAAAGGTTTCCTGGGCTGGACTCAGGTAAACCAGTGGGAAGCTGAGATTCAGTATGCTGATGAACACTACGCACCAATCTTTGATCAGTATGCAAGTATCCCTGTTGCAGATCTGGCAAAAGATGAAGAAGCGATGAAAGTAGGCCAGCGTCTGTACGCAAACAACTGTGCACTGTGTCACGGTTCCGACGGTCGCGGTGCATACGGCTTCCCGAACCTGACAGACACTGACTGGCTTTACGGCGGTTCCGCTGACGCTATCAAGCACACCATTATTAATGGTCGTAACGGTCAGATGCCGGCTTGGGGTGAAGTTTTGGGTGACGAAGGTGTTACTCAAATGACTCAGTACGTGTTGAGCCTGAGCGGTCAGGAAACTGACGCTGCTGCAGCTCAGACGGGTTCTGCAACTTACACTGCAATGTGTGCGGCTTGTCACGGTGCGGATGGTAAAGGCAACCAGATGCTGGGCGCTCCCAACCTGACCGATAACACCTGGCTGTACCTGAACCCTGAATGGGGCGTAGCCAAGTCTGTTGAACAGTCGATCCGTCTGGGTCGTAACGGCCACATGCCAGCACAGGCTAAGTATATTGGTGAAGACAAAGTTCACCTGGTAGCTGCCTACGTTTACAGCCTGTCTCAGGGCAAGTAAACACCTGAAGGAATGCGACACAATGTCGCATTCCTTTCCCTCCCTCCTCCCTGAAAAATCCCGTAGAATCGTAGAAACCTGAACCTGATTTTTTGGTTCCATCTATACCTATATGCAAAAAAAGGTTGGTTAGCGATGAAGGATAGAATTCCTACTCAGGACATTACGGACGCCGCTAAAAAGCGTGCTCATACCGTTAAGTCTGCGAATGAGCGTAAAAACGAGAAAAAAGATGAGGGGGAAAATCTTTATCAGAAGCGCAAACATATCTATGTTCGACGCGCGATAGGCTTTTTCACAAATCTGCGAACATCGGTAAACTGGATATTTTTGCTGGCCTATTTCTCATTTTCCTGGCTGCAGTGGGATGGTAAGCAAGCAATCTTTTTTGACCTGCCAAACCGACAGTTCCACGTTTTTGGTTTTACCTTTTTCCCCCATGATTTCATGTTGCTTTCCTGGGCACTGATTATTGCGGCATTTCTTCTGTTCTTTATGACCGTGTTTGCTGGTCGCGTATGGTGTGGTTACGCCTGCCCACAGAGCGTCTGGACGTTCTTCTATATCTGGGCAGAACGCATCACAGAGGGCTCCCGGAACCAAAGGGTATCCCTTGATAAAGCTCCCATGAGCGGCAATAAATTTATTCGCAAAGCCGCCAAACATGTGATCTGGCTGGCAATTGCAATGGCAACCGCTTTCGCTTTTGTAGGTTACTTCTCCCCGGTCAGAGATCTTGGCCCTCGCATTCTTTCCGGTGATCTTGGCCCCTGGGAAACCTGGTGGCTGGTTTTCTTTACTCTGGCTACCTATGTCAATGCTGGCTGGATGCGTGAGCAGGTTTGCATGTACATGTGCCCCTATGCCCGCTTCCAAAGTGTAATGTTTGACCGTGACACTCTGGTTGTTTCCTACGATGAAAAACGTGGCGAAGCTCGCGGCCCCCGCAAAAAAGGTGATGAGACCTATAAAGAGCGTGGCCTGGGCGATTGTATTGATTGTGGTGTCTGCGTTCAGGTTTGCCCGGTCGGCATCGATATCCGTGACGGCCTGCAATACGAGTGTATTACCTGTGCCGCCTGTATCGATGGCTGTAACGAGATGATGGATAAAATGGGTTATGAGCGTGGGCTGGTTCGTTACACCACTGAAAACGAACTGGAAGGCAAAAAGACCCATATTCTAAGACCACGACTGATTGGTTATTTTGTTGCCTTGATGGCAATGATTATCGCCTTTGCTTTTGCTGTTGGTGATCGTATTCCTCTGGAGCTTGAAGTACTCCGTGACCGCAATCAGCTCTACCGCATGGACGCTGAAGGTAATGTTGAGAACAGCTTTATTATCAAGCTTGCCAATATGGATCAGGTTACCCGCACCTATGAATTATCAGTAGATGGCCTGAAAGGTCTGGAACTGGTTGGCACAAAAGAAGTCTCAGTGAGCGCCGGAGAAGTGATCAGCTTACCTGTCCGCATGAAAATCAGCCGAGATAATATGTCTGTGCCAAGTGCGGATATTGAAGTCACCGTGAAATCCGTAGACGGCTCGGGTTATGAGCTGACAAAAGAATCACGCTTTATTGGAGCCGTACAGCGGTAATAACAATGCAGAATACCAATACAAAACCGACAGCATGGTACAAACAATTCTGGCCATGGTTCCTCCTGGTGCCGCTGATTGTTACCGTGATTGTTGGTATGACGATGCTGACCTTTTCCATTCAGGTTTTTGATGGCACGGTCAACGACAACTACTACAAAGAGGGTCTGGCCATTAACCAGACCCTTGAGAGAGACCATAATGCCACCAAGCTTGGCATGTCTGCTGAGGTGAAAGTCGATAGCCTGACAGGCGACGTTCTGGTCACTCTGGATGGTCAGCTGGAGAGCTGGCCCACAGAACTTAAACTGGACTTCATCAACCCGACCCGCGCGGCAAAAGACTATGGTATCACTCTGAGCCAGATTGCTGACAATCACTACCGTGGTCAGGTTGAGAAAGCTCCTCTGAACCTCTGGTATATGGATATTTCAGCGGAAAGCGGTAACTGGCGTCTGAAAGGCAGTGCTGAATTCCCTGTCGAAGAAAGCTTTACCCTTAAAGCTGGCCAATAATACCGGTGGATTGTTATGAGCTTATCCTGTTACCACTGCGGTGAGCCGGTTCCTGTCGGCTCCAACTTTTCTGTCGTTATTGATGATGAAAAACAACCCATGTGCTGCCTTGGCTGTGAAGCTGTTGCGCATGCGATTGTAAATGGCGGTCTTGAAAACTATTACCGCTTCCGTGAAGGCCCGGCTACGCGGCCCGATGATATGACCGACGAGCAGCAGGCCGCTTTTGCTCTTTATGATCGCGATGACGTACAGGAAAGTTTTGTCCGCGATCTTGGAGATGGCGTAAAAGAAGCCTCACTTGCTATCGACGGTATCACCTGCGCCGCCTGTGTCTGGCTGATTGAACATCAGGTCAGTCAAAGCAGTGGCGTGGATACCATTCGCGTCAACCTCAGTAACCACAGAGCAACACTGCGCTGGTCTCCGGATAAGATCGAACTGAGCAAGCTGATGGCGATGTTTGCCGCCATCGGCTTTCAGGCTTACCCCTATCAGGCTGATGAACAACAGGAACGCCTGGTTAAGCAGGAACGCAAAACCATTCGTCGCCTGATCATTGCAGGACTGGGGATGATGCAAGCGATGATGTTTGCCATTATGCTCTATGCGGGTGCATTTGAAGAGATGGAAGAGCAGTATGTTCTTCTCTTCCGATGGCTCTCTCTGGTGGTCTCTGCTCCGGTTATTCTTTATTCCGCACAACCCTTTTTTAAAGCCGCGTTCAGGGATCTTAAAGCACGCCATTTAACAATGGATGTGCCGGTATCACTGGCCATTGGCGTTGCTTTTGCTGCCAGTGCCTGGGCAACGATCACCAATAGCGGCGAAGTTTATTTCGACTCTGTCAGCATGTTTACCTTCTTTCTGCTATTCGGTCGCTATCTGGAGATGCGGGCTCGGCACCGCATCGGCCGAAGTGGTAATGCCCTGAACACTCTGATTCCGACCAGCACAACTCGTCTTAACCGTAAAGAGGGACAGGATCAGGAAGAAGTCGTACTGACCCGTGAGCTGAAAGAAGGTGATCTGTTGTTGATCAAGCCGGGCCATACCTTACCTGCTGACGGCATCATTCTTGAAGGTCAGAGCAGTCTTAACGAATCAGCTCTGACGGGTGAGTATATGCCTGTCTCGAAATCAGCTGGCGATCGGGTTTTGGCCGGCACCATGAATGTTGAAAGTCCGCTTAAAATCCAGGTGGAAAAAACCGGTCAAAATGCACGGGTTGCCAACATTGTTCACCTGCTGGATCGTGCATTTTCTGAACGTCCTAAAACAGCAGAAATCACTAATAAAGTTGCACACTGGTTCGTACTGGGTGTTCTGTTGTCAACCTGCGGCGTTGGCCTTTATTGGTGGCTGCATAGTCCGGAAGATGCGTTCTGGATTGTCTTGTCCGTATTGGTTGTCACCTGCCCTTGCGCACTGTCTCTTGCAACACCAACGGCTTTAACAACATCCACTAACGCCCTGCGTGAACAAGGTATTCTTGTGACACGAGGACATGTCGTGGAAAGCTTAGCTCAGGCGTCCCGTATCGTGTTCGACAAAACCGGTACTCTGACAGAGGGGCGTCTGATACTGGCTGAAACGCGCCTTCTGGACAGCGCTCTTGATGATGAAACAGTCCTGAAACTGGCAGCAGCCCTTGAACGTACCTCCGAGCACCCAATCGCTCGGGCCTTTGACGAATACCGCGGTTTTTACATGGCGGAGGAAGTCCAGTCTGTGCCCGGACAAGGCCTCAGCGGCATCATTCTGGGCGACAGATACCGAATCGGGACTCCTGCTTTTGCAACCGACAACCAGCAGTCTCCCGAGCTACCGGATGATGGGCAATGGCTGCTACTGAGTAAAAACCTGAAACCCATCGCATGGTTTTCGATTGGCGATCGCATTCGCCCAGCAGCAAAAGATGCGATCAGCGCACTAAAGACACAAGGGCTCAAAGTTGACCTTCTGTCAGGAGATCAATCCGGGGCGGTTAACAGTGTTGCCCGGGCGACAGGCATCACTAACATACGTTCCGGCGCATCTCCTGAAGATAAGCTGAGCTATATCCGTCAACTTCAGGAACAGGGAGAGCGCATCATCATGGTCGGTGATGGTGTCAATGATATTCCTGTGTTAGCTGGTGCTGACATCTCTATCGCGATGGGTAATGCCACTGATCTGGCGAAAACCAGTGCCGACGCGATCCTGATGTCCGGGCAGCTACAGCGCATTGCCGACGGTATCGCGCTGACCCGAAAAACCCGAATGATTATCCGACAAAACCTTGTTTGGGCTGCCGGATATAATCTGACGGCTCTTCCGCTGGCCGCTGCCGGTATTATCCCACCCTATCTCGCCGCTATCGGAATGTCCGCCAGCTCCCTGATTGTGGTGCTCAATGCCCTTCGACTTAGTGCTAAACTACCGCAGCTGAAATCCACTGAACGTCAGGAGGAATTGCACATATGAGTATTCTTTTTTTACTGATCCCACTATCACTGATTTTACTGGGCGTTGCGATCTGGGCGTTCTTCTGGGCTGTAGACAGTAATCAGTTCGACGACCTGAGTGGGCCAGCCTACAGCATCCTTTATGACGATGATGTTAAGCCCAAAACAAAAAAATCATCTGCTGAAAAGAACGATCTGCAGCCAGATAGTCAGGAAGCAAGTCCACCGGATTCAGAGGATTCGAAACAATCCTAATGGAATCCTCTAATCTCCTTCATATCATGGGGGCTGACTTCAGCCCGATGACGCTTTTCGCTGCCTTCATATTTGGACTGATGGGAAGTGCCCATTGCTTAGGTATGTGTGGCGGCATCATGAGTACCCTGACACTGGCTCGTTCCCCGTCCAGTACCGTTATGCCTGCTCTTGTGGCTTATAATTCCGGTCGGATTTTCAGTTACACCGTAGCAGGGCTGATCGTTGCCTCAATTGGCTCCCTGCTTAGTGACAGCCTTTTAATGATTGCAGACGTCATGCGGATTATCGCCAGCCTGACCCTGATCCTGATGGCGTTTTATATCGCCAACTGGTGGAAAGGACTGGTCTATATCGAAAATGGCGGACGCTTTTTATGGCGTTACCTACAGCCCTTTGCCTCTCGACTGATGCCGGTACGTAACACATCTCAGGCTCTGGCTTTGGGACTAATCTGGGGGTGGCTGCCCTGCGGCTTGGTCTATAGTGTGCTGATCTGGGCACTCTCTGTTGCTCACCCAATGCAGGGTGCTGCGATTATGCTGTTTTTTGGGCTGGGAACCCTGCCCGCGATGCTACTGACTGGCGTTTTAGCGAGCCAGATCAAAGATTTAAGCCGTTCATCTGGTGTACGCTCCCTCGCGGCTATCACGATCATTATTTTTGCGCTCTGGCAGCTCGCTCCTCTGTTTACAGAAAGCGATCATCACAGCACTCACAATACCGGCGCAAACGTCACTTATCCGACAGGTTCGGCTCTCGAACCTTCTGCTGTGGAACAGCTATCGGATGACAGGGCGCATTCAGGTGACCACTCTTCGGTAATGCCGAATGACTCAGAAGAATCATCCGCCCACCAGCATTAAGGCTGCATTCAGCTGCTGGGACACCCGTGAGAGGCCAAACCAAATTATTTTACAGATACCGCATTCTCAGATGCACTGCACGGCGATGCCGAATAGGTTTTAACTATGAATACACGGACTCAGATCCAGTGGGATCACGATCTTATCCAGCGTTATAACATCTCTGGTCCCCGCTACACCTCATATCCAACGGCGGTTCAGTTTACCGATCAGTTTGGTGAAGCTGAGTACCGTGCAGCGGCACAACGCAGTGTTGAAGCCGACGGCCCGCTGTCACTTTATTTTCATATTCCTT
The DNA here is from genome assembly GCF_982874595.1 of Oceanospirillum sp. Classification (NCBI taxonomy): domain Bacteria; kingdom Pseudomonadati; phylum Pseudomonadota; class Gammaproteobacteria; order Oceanospirillales; family Oceanospirillaceae; genus Oceanospirillum; species Oceanospirillum sp. Next base: position 10,058 of record NZ_CEYNZH010000074.1, read on the forward strand.
TCTGCGACACCATCTGCTTCTACTGTGGCTGTAACAAAATTGCCACCAAGGACACTGCAAAAGCTGAGCCTTATCTGGAACGTGTTTACAAAGAGATTGAGATGCAGGCCGCTCTGGCCAATGCTGAAAACCGTCAGGTAAAACAGCTACATTGGGGCGGTGGTACACCGACCTTCCTGAGCCATGACCAGATGCGCCAGCTGATGGCCAAAACCCGTGAGGCTTTTAATCTGCAGGGCAATGATGAAGGTGATTTCTCTATTGAGATTGATCCTCGTGAAGCCACCGGTGAAACCATGGAGCTGCTGCGTGAGCTGGGCTTTAACCGCGTCAGCCTCGGTGTACAGGACTTTAATCCTGATGTGCAGAAAGCGGTAAACCGTATCCAGTCCGAAGAGATGACGCAGGATATTCTGGATCATTCCCGTCGCTTGGGTTTCCGATCCCTGAATATCGACCTGATCTACGGCCTGCCTCTGCAAACAGTGGCCACTTTCAGCGAAACACTGGAAACCATCATAAAAATGAGCCCGGATCGTATTTCGGTCTTTAACTACGCTCACCTGCCGGAACGCTTTAAGCCGCAGCGTCGCATCAAAGATGAAGAGATTCCTGAACCAAGCGTCAAACTGCAGATTCTGGAACACACGATCAATCGACTGGTTGAAGCGGGTTACGTTTATATCGGCATGGACCACTTTGCCAAGCCGGACGACAGCCTGTCGGTTGCACAACGGGAAGGTAAACTGCACCGTAACTTCCAGGGCTACACCACGCATTCTGACTGCGATCTGATCGCCATGGGCGTATCTTCCATCAGCCAGCAGGCAAACACCTACAGCCAGAACGCCTACACCATTGATGAGTACGAAAGCTTTATTGATAACGGCAAACTGGCGGTGATCAAGGGCCTGGAACTCAGCGACGATGATATTCTGCGCCGCAGTGTGATTAACCAGATCATCTGTCACTTTGAACTGGATGGTGACAACTTCAGTCGCGACTTTAACATCAACTTTGACAGCTATTTCAAAGAAGAACTGGAGTTTTTGCAACAACACCACCGTGACGGTCTGATTGATCTTTCAGGTAACAAACTGAAAGTCACTCCGGCAGGAAGACTTCTGGTTCGCGCCGTTTGTATGGCCTTTGACAAGTACCTGGATAAAAAAGCCTTAACCCAATCTTACTCTCGGATTATCTGATTCTCTAAGTCTGACACGACTAAAGGAGAAGGCTTAAGCCTTCTCCTTTTTTGCTTCAGATCAGGTATTCTGTTAAACCTGATATGCATCAAAAAAACTTTGCGTAGTTAAGCAAAATGTTCATAATGAGCTACAGCCTTAGTGTTTAAGAGGCGTCCGTGAGCCATTTCGTAAGTCATTAAGCCCGGAGTTCTGATATGCCAAAGGGGCAACTTAAGGGAATATGTTTTCACCCTAGCAAGGAAACTAAGTGTGTTACCTGCAGCCTGAGTTCACTCTGCCTGCCGATCTCACTGAATTTTGAAGACATAGACCAGCTGGATAAAATCATCAAGCGCCGACAACCTCTGAAGAAAGGTGAGCACCTTTTCCATCAGGGTGACCGCTTTGATTGTGTTTACGCGGTTCGTTCCGGCAGTATCAAAAACTACGCCATGACAAATGATGGCGAAGAACAGATCACGAATTTCCATTTGCCAAGTGAACTGGTTGGCTTAGATGGTATTGATTGTGAAACGTACCCGGTATCAGCTAAAGCGTTGGAAACCACAACCGTTTGTGAAATTCCATTTGCACGTCTGGAAGAGCTGGCTAAAGAATTGCCCGAGCTGCGTTCTCAGGTTCTGCGTATCATGAGCCGTGAACTGCGGGATGATAAACAGATGATGATGCTGCTGAGCAAAAAGAATGCTGAGCAACGTGTCGCAACCTTCCTGACGAACCTGTCCACTCGCTTCAAGCGCCGAGGGTATTCGCCATTTACCTTCCGTCTTCCGATGTCACGTAACGAGATTGGAAACTATCTGGGCTTGGCCGTTGAAACCGTCAGCCGTGTCTTCACGCGCTTCCAGAACAGTGACCTGATCGCCGTAAACGGCAAGGAAGTACATATCCTGAATATGGATGACCTAAGCACCCTCGCAGGCCTGCCAGATCAGGAACAGAAAGTTCCTCAGGAAGCCAAGCTAGCCAGTGAAGGCTAAAAAACGCTGAATGAAATAAAAAAAGAGAGCCCAGGCTCTCAGACTGCTGACAAAGTCCTCGCCATCGTGCGGGGACTTTTTATAATAGCAA
>NZ_CEYNZH010000075.1:0-11771 GCF_982874595.1 Oceanospirillum sp.
ATCAGCCAGGAGCGGTCAAACAGGGCAAAATGCTGACTTAGCGCTTCATCCGGCTGATTATTTGCAGTATCGACAGCCACCTGCTCGCCATTAAGACGAATGGCACCCGCTTTCAGCTGCTCACGAGCCTTGCTTCTGGATGGCGCTAACGCAGTATCCACCAATACCTGCGCCAGCTCAGCGGTTGGATTAACGGTAAAACAGGGCAGACCATCCAGCTCTAACTGTTGCAGTTCGGCTTCACTCAGCTGAGCAATTCCGGCCGTTTCCTGATCGCCCTTACCGGCAAACAGTGCCGCTGTAATGCGTTTGGCGCTACTTAAACCCGCCTCACCATGGACAAAACCGGTTATCGCTTCCGCCAGAATACGCTGCGCCTCTGGCTTACGGCCGGATTCCTGATCGGCTTTACGGATCGCTTCAATCTCATCCACCGACAGAAAGGTGTAGTACGCCAGCATGTTGTAAACATCGGCATCAGCGGTATTGAGCCAGAACTGGTAAAAGCTGTAGGGCGAGGTTTTGGCCGCGTCCAGCCAGACCGTGCCGGTCTCGGTTTTACCAAACTTAGTGCCATCGCTTTTGGTAATCAAAGGCAGGGTCAGGCCATCCACTTTCGCCTGATTCAGTCGGCGGGTCAGGTCGATACCGCTGACAATATTGCCCCACTGATCATTCCCACCAATTTGCAAAGTCACGCCGTGGTGCTTATTCAGCTGCACAAAGTCGTAGGATTGCAGCAGGGTATAGCTGAACTCGGTGAAGGAGATGCCCACATCCGGCCGGTCGAGACGCTGTTTCACTGACTCGCGGCGCATCATCTCATTCACCGAGAAGTGTTTGCCCACATCCCGGAAAAACTCAACGATATTCATACCCCAGAACCAGTCTTTGTTATTCACCATTTTCAGCGCCTCTCCATTCAGATGCGGCTGCATCAGGCGGGTGATCTGGGAACTGAGCTGAGCGGCAAATTCATCCACCCTGTCAATACTGTTCAGGCTGCGTTCGGTGGCTTTAAAGCTGGGGTCACCGATGGCACCGGTTGCCCCACCCACCAGAGCGATCACCTTGTGACCGGCATCATAAAAGCGCTTCAACATCAGAAGCGGTACCAGATGCCCGATATGAAGGCTGCCGGCAGTAGGGTCAAAACCGCAGTAGACGGTTTGCGGCTGCTGCAGAAAGGTTTTCAGTTCATCGGCGTTGGAGGTTTGCGCGATCAGACCGCGCCGATTCAGGTCATCAAATAGAGAGGTCATGGGGTGCCCTAACGGTTTTTCGTTGCTGCGGTTAAAAGTGACATTAAAGAAACAACAGCTTAAAGAAGTGGGCGGCAAAGCCGCATATCCCTATAGGGACAGATAAAGCAAAAACGACTTGCAACGTTAAAAGCCCCTGCAGGCGTCTACGAGACCCCGCTGCAGGAGCGGCTTATGCCGGAGTCCTCAGGTCCAGACTAACCGGCAGTCTTAACAGATAAGGCTTAATAGAAGTGTAAAACCGGGCGATCCAGCGCTTCATCCTGTAATAATCGACTGTTCACACCAAAAACACGTTGGATATTGTCGGATGTTAATACCGCTTCAGGCGCGCCAATTGCCGCTAAGCAGCCGGATTCCATCATCAGCAAACGGTCGCACTGAGCAGCCTGATTCAGATCATGCAGGGCAACAATTATGGTGATATCCAAGGTATCAATCAGCTTTAATATTGCCAGTTGATTCTGAATATCCAGATGATTGGTTGGTTCATCCAGTATCAGGATCTGCGGCTGCTGAGCCAAAGCCCTTGCCAGATGAACCCTCTGACGTTCACCTCCCGATAAAGTTTGCCAGATACGATCAGAAAGATGAGCAACGTTAAGCGCTTGCATCGCTGCATCCACAATCTGATCATCATGCTCTGTCCAGGGGTTTAACAGAGAGATCCAGGGGGTTCGCCCCAGTTCGACGGCATCTCGTACTTTAATCCGGTCGTGTGTTTCAGACTGCTGAGCAACAAAAGCGATCCGTCGGGCAATGTCCTCCCTGGCCATTCTGTGAACGGGCTTTTGCTCTAATAGCACCTGACCTTCATTAGGTTCGGTGATACCTGCCAGAAGTCGAATCAAGGTCGACTTCCCGGACCCATTTGGACCGATCAGCCCTAAGACCTCTCCCGACGCGACGTCAAATGAAAGAGGGTTTATCAGACGTTTGCCTCGCACCTGAAATCCGGCTCCATGAACTGACATCATGCGTTCCGTCCCCCCCGAATCAGAATAACGGCAAAAGCGGGCGCACCAATAAGCGCTGTTACCACACCAATTGGCAGTACCTGCCCACTGATCACAATGCGGGAAAGCACATCAGACAGCACCAGAAACACAGCCCCCAAAACAGCCGCCGCAGGAATAAGCTTATAGTGTCGAATTCCAACAAGATAGCGGGCGGCATGAGGAATAACCAGCCCCACAAAACCGATTGCCCCCACCATAGAAACCATCACAGCTGTCAGCATGGCAGTGATAAAAATCAGTATCAGGCGAACCTTCACAACTGGAATCCCCAGAGATTGGGCAGACTCAGCACCAAAAGTAAAAGCGTCCAGTGCCCGGGCATAATAGAGCGCAACGAGCAACCCAATCAGAGAAACAGGAACAGCCAGCCAGGCATCTTGCCAGCGTACTCCACTAAGGTTCCCCAACAACCAGAACATGATCCCACGGGCAGCCTCTGCATTAGCGGATTTGGTAATCATAAGGGCAGAGATCGCATGAAACAGCTGAGCCCCCGCAATCCCGGCCAGAATTATCTGGCCGGTCATCCGAGACAACAGCATCACCAGAGCAAAAGAGAGTAAAGCACCGATAAACGCTCCAAACGACATCGACAAAGCACCGGCACCCACGCCTAAAATGGCTACAGCAACAGCCCCTGCAGAAGCACCCGCAGATATGCCCAGGATATAGGGATCAACCAGCACATTTCGCAGCAGAGACTGCAGCACCACGCCACTTATTGCCAATGCAGAACCACAACAAACCGCTATAACTGCACGGCTAAGTCGGTATTCCCAAAGAATCCCTGCATCAATAGCGTCAACAACATAGCTGGCCCCAAGCAGCTGATTCGCCAGCGTCTTTGATACCACGGATAAGGGTATCGGACTCTCCCCCACACTCAGGGCCAACAAAACAACCGCCAACAAAAGTGCCAACGTTGCAAAAACGGCAGAATAAACTCCGGACAGCTTAAAGCTGCCGGGGTTACGAACAAACTGAAACATATTCCGTTATCGCTCCGCCACACCCAACCGGGTAACTGCAGCACTCAACGTTTCAAGGCCTTCCACAGCGCGCAGTGTCACATCCATTGCGTGGGCATCCATAACGATGATGTTATTGTTTTTTACCGCGTCCATTTCTCGGGTTACCGGGTCGGAGCGCAGAAACTCCAGTTTTTTCTCCACATCATCGGCTTCGAAACGGCGACGACTCATTTTGGCGACCACAATCATACTCGGGTTTGCTTGCGCAATACTCTCCCAGCCCGCCATGGGCCAGACTTCATCGGATTTGATCACATTTTCAATACCGAGACTCTCCATCATCCAACCCGGTACGCCTTTGCTGCCACCAACCCAGGGATCAACCTCAAGGGCCGCACTGGAAAACCAGAAGACTGCCGAAAGATTCTTCTGTTGATGCTGTTTGACTTGCGCAATGGCTGCAGCCTCCCGCTGACGGATCGTTTCAACCAGCGCTTCTCCCCGCGACTCCACCTTAAATAAAGTAGCGATATCACGAATACTGCGATACAAATTATCCAGCGAGAACATCGCTGAACGCACACCATCAAACCCCTTACTGGAATCCTGATCAATGCACTGGGAAGCCAGAACATAAGTATTTACGCCCAGTTTATGAAACTGCTCCCGCTTACCAACAACACCACTGGGACCAATCGAAAACAGAAAATCTGCCGTCACCAGATCAGGCTTCCTGGACATCACGCCCTCAAAGCTTGGGAAGTTCTCCGCAATGCGCTCAATACCGGCATCAATATCTTTAAATTCTGGTGCAACTTCAGTAAACCAATTCGAAGTCCCTACTACCCGGTCATGCAACCCCAAACTGTAAAGCATCTCGGTCGTAGCTTGCCCAACGGTAACCACGCGCTCCGGTGAATGCTGCAGAGAAAGCTGCTGCCCGCAGTTCTCCAGCGCAATCGCACCTGAGGAGTGGATCGTTCCTGTCGTAGTTGCAGCAATGGCTACCGACGTTCCTGTCAAAAAACCAGTCAAAACAAGCGCCTGACTGAAAACACGCAAACCAAAAGTGGTCATAGCGATCTCCTTGGGACAAATTTAATGGCTATCTGCATAAATTGGAGATGCGATCCTACATGCAATTGATAATAATTATCAATTGAATTAAAATTAAGCTAATATTCCAAAACGGAATACAAAAAGACCCAACCCATAAATGTTCTGTCCGGTATTTTTCGTCAAAACTGAGAAGAGTTATGCGCAATCAATTCAATCTTCGGCAACTTCAGGCGTTTCGGGCCGTTATAAAGCATGGTTCAGCCAGCCGTGCTGCCAACAGTCTTTCCCTGACACAATCTGCAGTCAGCAAACTCATCTCATCCTTTGAAGAGGATATTGCACTTAAGCTTTTTACTCGGGAGTCCGGTCGCCTGAAACCCAAATCAGAAGCCTTGAAACTGTTCGAACAAAGTGACCGCTTGCTTGCAGAGCTTTCCGGGTTAAATCGCAAAATTGATGAACTGAAGCATAAGGAGAGAAAATCACTGACAATTGGCTTGCTGCCAGCCTTGAGTAGTCAGTATTCTGCGTCAGTGTGCAAATACTTTCGTGAGAACAACCCTGATGTGAACATTTCACTTGTCACAGGCAATACACCTGAGATCAAAGAGATGCTGGCCAGTCGGAAACTGGATCTAGGGATTGTATCAACCCCGATTGATCATCCGACCATCAACGCGAAGCCAGTACTAAGCTCTTCTCTGGTAGCCGTTTTACCGCAAGATCATCCCCTGGCGGAACAGAAAACGCTCCATGCAAGAGATCTGGATGGCTTTGACTTTGTCGACTACAACCCTGACGATCAGTGCAGCGCGCTACAAACTAAACTCTTTGAGCAGTTTGGCTCTGCTCCTAACTTCACGATTAACGGAACAACGGCTTCAATGGTCATCAACCTGGTCAGCGCTGGCTTTGGAGTTGGCTTAGTGCATCCAGCCTCTGCACAGTGGCGGAAACAGGAACTTGCCATTCTGCCCTTTCTGCCCGAGACACCTATTTCTTATTATCTCTGCTATGACGAGCAAGCTGAAAACTCAGGTCTGATCCGAAAGTTTGCCGATTGTATAGACAACGTTTATTACAGCGTTTTCAGCAAATGTTGATTACCACCTGAAACCTGGCCTTAACTCATATCAACTAACCAGCAGATGGGTCATAAACAACTGATACAGTTCGCTCAGGGAGCTGACATTCAGTTTACGGTAGATGCTCTTTCGATGATTTTTTACCGTGCCAAGGGCGATCCCTTCCAGCTGAGCGATATCGGCGGAGTCATACCCCTGCACGATTAACAGAGTGATCACCTGCTCTTTCGGGGTCAACAGCGCCTCGCCAAAGGAGTGCATCGCAGCCTGCAGCGCCTGCCGGAACTCACTTTTATCCGCCATAGCGGAGGATTGCAGCAAGCCGGTGTCTGGGTTGTTAACCGCAGTTGGCGCGGTACCCGCCCACTGCTGGCGGATTAGGGCATGCAGAATCGAAGCATCAGCCTGCAGCTCGTTAAACTGCATCCGGTGACGGGTTTCATCCTCCCCTGCCTGTCCGGTAAAGAGCAGAATCCAGCGGTCGTCATCCAGCCGGGTGCAGAGGCACAGCTCATCAAAAACACCGGTTTGCTGACAGAACTCCTGCTGATACCTGGCCTGCAGATAATCCGGTTGATCCAGCCGTCCACGGATCTCCGGCAGAGACAGCACGCTATCCCCATGATCCACCACGGTAAACTGATAAAATGGGTCGGTCAGATAGGCATCGGTGAGATAACGCTGGAACAGGTATTCGCGATTATGGGGAATGGCATCATAGAGATAGATGGGATGCTTGCCGCGACGACAACCCAGAATAATCAGGTGGCTGCAGGGCAGCAGGGTTTGCAGATAATCCGCCAGGGCAGAACTGAACCCCGGAGTACCCAGCGCCTCTATTATCGCCGCCAGTTTTGCTTTCATGTGCCCACCCCATCAACAGGTCACGAAGGAGATTGTCAGAGAAACATCGACAGATCCAGTGTCAGCGGTTGTCCCAGCCAATAGGCATGATCGGTGTGATCCTTCAGGTGATCGCCGGTGACACCGTGTACCAGAATCGAAAGGCCTTTCCTGCCTTCCTGCTCTGTCTTTTCATCACCTGCGGCTAAAAGACGCTGCTGATCCAGCCAGGGAATCAGCTGATCAAAGTCCGTTGTCTTAAAGAGTAGCTGACAACTCCACGCGGAATGGGGGCCAACAGGTTTCTGATGCACCCGTCCCACCTGAACGCCAAACTGCTCACCGGCCTGCTGGCAAAGCTCTGTCGCGAAATCCAGCGTGTCCGCATCAAAGTAAACATGGGCGTGAAACACCTTATGCACGTTGACCGGATAACGGCCAACGCAATCACCGGAAGCATCTGAAACCGACATTCAGGGAACCACCACCCGCACCGCCAGACCGATCAGCACAACACCAGTCAGCTGCTCGATCCGTTTTACATGGCGACGCAGCCAGGCCAGCAGGTGCGCTTGTGAAAACAGCAGCGCAACCAGCGAGTACCAGAGGCCATCAACAATAGACGCGGTCAGCACCATAATCAGCTGAGCCTCTAAGCCCTGATCCGCAGTCACAAACTGAGAGAACAACGCGGTGAAGAACACCGCCAGTTTCGGATTCAGCAGCGAGATAAAAAGACCGGATCGCGCCGCCTGCCAATAGGTTTCTTTCGTGCCGTTTTCCGCCTGAAGCTCAGGAGTCGACGCATACCGCAGAGCATTAAAACCGAGCCATACCAGATAAGCAGCACCGGCCCAGGTCAGTGCCAGATAAACAGTTTCATAACGGCTGACCAGAACCCCAAGCCCCCAAACCGTTGCCGCCGCCCAGGCCGCGACACCTAATGCATGGGCACAACCTGCGGCAATACCGTGACCGCGACCGTTACTCACAGTTTGACGTAACACCACCGCCAGACTCGGCCCCGGTGACATCGCACCCAGCACACAGATCAGAAGCAGAGATAACCAAAGGACTAAAGACATAGGGGCTTCCTTATTGATTGGAGTAAAAAGGGGACTATACAGTTGGTTTTTTCAGACGCATCCGTAAATCACTCGGTGAGACAAAGACCCAACTTTTCCCATATTTACGCTTATTTAGAAGACGCAGGTCGTCAGCCATCGTCAAAAGGTCAGTTCGTGCGGTCTGATAACTGATAGCATGAGAAGTCTTGTGCTTCTGAATGTCATAATGTGCACCCGGATTTTTCAGGGCATGGCGAAGCAGCATGAGCTGACGATGGTTCAGCAAGCCACGAGCTTTGCTGTTGTCGAGCAATTTTTCCGCTTCTTCCAGATCAATTACTTTTCGATTCAGGTATTCATGCAACGCCGCTATCCCTTTACGAATCACCTCTACCTGATGCAGCAGAAAATAGGTCAGATCATTACCATCAGTTTCGGTATGCAGGTAAGCCATGCCATATTTCACCGGAGCTTGCTTGATAATACGGGAGATGGAAACAAACTCCATCAACCAATAACCATGCCTCGCCATAGCCCAATAGAACAAGGCTCGGGCGGTACGCCCATTGCCATCAACAAAGGGATGATCGTATCCAATCATAAAATGCAGAGTAATCGCTTTAATGACGGGATGAATAAAAGCACCATCATCCGATGGCGCATTGGCAAAGTTGCACAGCGCCTGCAAGCGCTGCTCTAATTCTGCAGCGTTTGGCGGTGTATGCAAGGTAACCCCAGTACTATTATCTACCACCTGAATATCGTCACCATCACCCCGCAACCGACCGGCTTTAGCTTCATTATCCAACGTGCCCTCTGTTATCACCTGATGCAGATGCTTAATCATCGATGGAGTCAGATCATCGTCACAAAACTCGCGGATCACCTCCATAGCTCGATAGTTGTTGTAGATCATCCGCTCACTATGATCTGTCGGTGTACGTCCCTGCCTCAGCATCTCCTTAGCGACATTACGAGTGGTGGAAGCACCTTCCAACTGGCTGGAGCTGATCGACTCTTCAATTAGTGAACTGACCAGATAAGTATCCCGGGTGTGCGGATTGGTAATCGGCTGATCCATAGTGATACTGCCAGAGGCATTCTGATCCAGCCAGTGCAGCTCTTTCTGCAGGCTGTCCGGCATACAAAAGGCGAACGGCTTCTGGTATTTATCCTGCAAAGGCACATGACGGGCGATTTTCTGGCGAGCACTTTTTACCGCAAACCAGTAATCCTCGGGGGTAAATCCTTCCGGGGGTTTCAGATGCTTCAACTTTTCCCACGGCAAGTAACGGCCTTTACTGTCAGTAGGTCCGATGGGCGCACTCAGCAACCGGGTGATACGGGCGTGGTCCCCCTGCTCCATCAATTGTTTTAACAGCAGATCCAGCGATGGCGGAGGCTCCGGCAGCTTCATCATGTCTCCCATTACTAATTTCTGAAAAATTAGTAATTAGCTTAACCAAAAGTCGGTCCTTTAGCTATGATTATGCCGCAACATCTCAACCGGGGACTTTTGACAACTTTCCGGTACTCACGCTGTATTCCCGACTGTTTTTCTGGGACAATGCGCGGTTTGCAAAACCCGTCTGCATTTCTCAGGTTTTTTAGATAAAACCAGCCGCAGAAAACCAGACCTGTCACTGAAGCCAACGGGCAATTCACCGCCTGTTGCAGAACCTGATGAGCGCCATGAGCAGTAAACATAAAACCGCCCCCGATCTGTTTTCCTATCCCCTATACTGGGCCGAGTGCTTTGGTACAGCACCCTTTTTGCCGACCACCCGCGAGGAGATGGACGTTCTGGGCTGGGACAGCTGTGATGTGATTATCGTCACCGGTGATGCCTACGTGGATCACCCGAGTTTCGGTATGGCTGTACTGGGTCGTTTGCTGGAATCTCAGGGCTTCCGTGTCGGTATTATCGACCAGCCGGACTGGCGCAACCCGGATGACTTTATGCGTCTGGGCAAACCGAATCTGTATTTCGGTGTTACCGCCGGCAATATGGACTCGCTGATCAACCGCTACACCGCCGACCTGAAAGTGCGTAACGACGACGCCTACACCCCACATGGTGAGGGTGGTAAACGTCCGGATCGTGCGGTGATTGTTTACTCGCAGATGTGTAAACGTGCCTATTCCGATGCCCCGATTGTGATCGGTGGTATCGAAGCCAGCCTGCGCCGTATCGCCCAGTACGATTACTGGAGCAACGAGGTACGCCGTTCGGTACTGATCGACTCCGGTGCGGACATTCTGCTGTACGGTAACGCTGAACGCGCTCTGATCGAGCTAACCCACGAACTGGCGCTGGGCAAAGATCTGTCGGAACTGCTGGATATTCGCGGCACCACTATCGTGCGTGATGCCCCTCCGGGCGGTTTCACCGAAATCGACTCCAGCCGTGTGGACTGGCCGGGCAAGATCGACCAGATTCCAAGCCCTTACGAGTACATCCCGGAAGGCAAGTGTCAGGACGGTGAAGAGGAAGACCCGGATGTGATGCCGATCCGCGTGATTCCGGCACCGCTGAAAGGCAAACACGGTAAGCTGGATGCCGCCAAGACCTACGTGCGCCTGCCCTCTTTTGAGAAAGTGAATAAAGATCCGGTGCTGTACGCCCACGCCTCCCGTGTGCTGCATCTGGAATCCAACCCGCACAACGCCCGCGCACTGATTCAGAAGCACGGCAAGAAAGAGATCTGGGTCAACCCGCCACCGATCCCTCTGGAAACCGAGGAGATGGATAAGGTGTTCGGCTTTAACTACCAGCGTGTGCCGCACCCGAAATATGGCGGTGCCAAGATCCCCGCTTATGAGATGATCCGCTTCTCGATCAATATCATGCGCGGCTGTTTTGGTGGCTGTACCTTCTGCTCCATCACCGAGCACGAAGGCCGCATTATTCAGAGTCGCTCTCAGGAATCGATCATCAACGAGATCGAAGATATCAAAGAGAAGCTGCCTGCCTTTACCGGTCATATCTCTGACCTTGGCGGCCCGACGTCAAATATGTACCACCTGAACTGTAAAGATCCTGAGATTCAGGCCTCCTGCCGTAAGCTCTCCTGCGTGTATCCGGAGATCTGCGTCAACCTGAACACCGATCACAGCCCGACCACTCAGCTGTATCGTCAGGCCCGCGCCGTGGATGGTGTACATACGGTATCCATCGCCTCCGGTCTGCGTTACGACCTCGCGGTAGAAGACCCGGAATACGTCAAAGAGCTGGTGACTCACCACGTTGGCGGTTATCTGAAGATTGCACCGGAGCACTCCGAAATGGGGACTCTGAGCAAAATGATGAAACCGGGCATGGGCACCTATGACAACTTTAAGCGTATGTTCGATAAGTACTCCAAAGAAGCCGGTAAGAAACAGTACCTGATTCCGTACTTTATTGCTGCGCACCCCGGCTCTGAAGATGAGGATATGCTCAATCTGGCGATGTGGCTGAAAACCCACGACTTCCGCCCGGATCAGGTACAGACCTTCTATCCGTCACCGATGTCACTGGCCACCGCCATGTACCACTCGGATAAAAACCCGCTCAAGCAGGTGACCTATAAGAGTGAGAAGCTGTTTACCGCCAAGAGCTACGAACAGCGCCGGGTACAGAAAGGCTTCCTGCGTTATCACGATCCGAAAAACTGGCCTGCCCTGCGTAAAACCCTTCGGGAGATGGGCCGGGCGGATCTGATCGGTGACGGCAAATACAAGCTGGTACCCGGTGAAGACAAAGATCCGGTCAATCCACGCAGCCCACGCAAAGCGCGTCCGGGTCAGCAGACCGGTGCCTCCCACACCACCAACCGCCCGACCCTGAAAAACGGTCAGGTGAAACAGGCCAGCGGTGCGGCAAAACCAGCCGGTAAGAAAAATACCAAGACCTCGGTGAAAAAGGCTGTTGCTTCCGGTAAACCGGCAGGCAAGCCCTTCGCTAAAAAAGGCGGCGGTAAAAAAGCCAAGCAGGTCAGCAGGAAACCAAGCGCCTGATTTTTCAGGTACTTAAAACGAAAAAGGCAGCCACTGGCTGCCTTTTTCGTGTCGAATTCACAGATATTTCTGTTTGGGCGGGATATAATCAGACGACTCGCTCCGATGCTCTGGAGCAGTGAAAGAAATCGTAAGCAGGCTGGGCTATAAAGGACACCTAGTGACCGAGCCCCTCAACACCTCCGTAATTGGATGGACACGCTCCGCTTTGCACCATCCTACGGCTCTGTTTTACCTGCTTAGATAACGACTTTCACAGCCTCAGTCCGTGGGAAGCAGTAACTCACAAATACTCTTTTACTTTAAAAACACTGCACTCTGACCAGACTGGAATGGACACCGAATGAAAAAACTCTACCTGCTACTGACACTTCTGGGTATCGCGCTGCCATATGGGGCTTTTCTGCCCTGGATACTGAATCACGGACTGGATATCCCTCTGCTGTTCGAACAGGCACTTGCGAAT